>JBIIVA010000179.1:0-5056 GCA_044339705.1 Crocinitomicaceae bacterium | reverse complement strand
AGCTTTGAAATCGAGGAAATCTTTGAGTTCTTGCTCTGTCATGTTATTGGTTCACAAACCTCCCATCACGCATAAGCAAACTGCGATCGGCCATTTGAGCCAATTCCTCGTTGTGGGTAACGATTACAAATGTTTGTTTGAATTCATCACGCAGTTGAAAAAACAATTCGTGTAATTCCCTCGCATTTTTGGTATCAAGATTGCCAGAGGGCTCATCTGCAAAAATAACCTTAGGATTGTTAATCAAAGCTCTGCAAACAGCAACGCGTTGTTGTTCCCCGCCAGACAATTCAGATGGTTTGTGTTGACTTCTGTCTTCGATTCCCAATTTCACGAGTAATGGTCGAGCAAGTTCTTCCGCTTCTTTTTTGGATTTACCACCTATTAAAGCAGGAAGCATCGCGTTTTCGATCGCACTAAATTCAGGAAGTAACTGGTGAAATTGAAAGATAAATCCCAATGATTGATTTCGGAAGTTGGATAAATCTTTTGAACTAAGTTTAAATGGATTAACTCCTGCAATTTCTAACGTTCCCGAATCAGGTCGATCAAGTGTTCCTAAAATTTGAAGTAAAGTAGTTTTTCCAGCTCCGGAAGAACCAACAATGGATACAATTTCGCCTGAATTAATTCGTAAGTCGACACCTTTTAGTATTTCTAATTGACCATATTTTTTATGAATTCCTTGGGCAAAAAGCATTATTTTTTCAGATTTAAATTATGTCCGAATTTATCTTTTTTAGTTTGTAAGTAGTTTTCGTTGAACAAATTACTTTTTATTTCTAGTGAGATATTCTCAACAATCTCTAATCCGTATCCGATCAATCCTGTTCGTTTTTTAGGATTATTCGACATCAATTTCATTTTAGAAACACCCAAGTCACGCAGCATTTGTGCTCCAACCCCATAATCACGTTCATCAGGTTTAAATCCCAATTTAACGTTGGCATCAAAGGTATCATATCCCTCTTCTTGTAGTTTATATGCTTTCAACTTGTTGACTAATCCAATTCCTCGACCTTCTTGATTCATGTATACGATAACTCCTTTACCCTCTTGTTCGATTAACTCCATGGCTTTGTGTAATTGTGGGCCGCAATCACATCTACAGGAACCAAAAATATCACCCGTTAAGCATGAAGAGTGCACGCGAACTAAAATGGGTTCATCTTTTTCCCAGGTCCCTTTAACCAAAGCTAAATGATCTTGATCTGTATTTTTATCTTTGAACGCATATAGTTGGAAATCTCCTATCTCTGTTGGTAAATGAACGTCAACAACACGTTCGATATGTGTTTCTGTCTTGATTCGATACTTAATTAAATCCTCAATGGAAATGATTTTCAAATCGAATCGTTTGGAGATTTCTACAAGTTCTGGAAGTCTAGCCATTGTTCCATCTTCATTCAAGATCTCAACAATCACCCCCGCTTCCTCGAATCCTGCCATACGAGATAAATCAACCGCAGCCTCAGTATGTCCGGCTCTTCTCAAAACACCACCTTTTCTCGCTCTCAAAGGGAAAATATGACCTGGTTTTCCTAGTTCTTCGGGTCTGGTATTTGGATTAATCAAGGCCAAAATAGTTTTGGAACGATCACTTGCAGAAATTCCCGTTGTGCATCCATGCCCAATTAAATCAATACTTACTGTAAAAGGGGTTTCGTATGCAGCTGAATTGTTTCGAACCATCATTTCTAATCCCAATTCATCGCATCGATCTTCGCTCAATGGAGCACAAATCAAACCTCGTCCATGGGTAGCCATAAAGTTGATTACTTCTGGAGTAGCATTTCGAGCAGCCGTTAGAAAATCGCCCTCGTTTTCACGGTCCTCGTCATCTACGACAATAATGACTCGTCCATTTTGTATTTCAGCAATGGCCTCTTCGATTGTGTTTAATTGAAATTTCATTGGTGCAAAGATAGGTTTAATTGGTTTTTTATAGTACAATTAAAATTTATTAACCTCGAAATATTTGATATTACAAAAGGTTTGGTGAAATTTGTGGAGTGAAGATTGCACATACGATTGTTTTATATTTCCTATTTTCTCTTTGTTTTGGACAGACGAGAGCTCCACAATTGAGTGAACTAATCAAGCGCGTTGATAGTTTGACAAATCTTATAAAAATGGAACGCGCAGAAAATCAAGATCGAATTTTAGACTTGAAAAAACAAATCAAAGAAAAGGAAGAGCAGGTAATACACCTAGAACAACAGTTAGGTAAAGGAATTGTGCGAACTTCTAATTCCTCTCGGGATTTCGTAAAAACTGAAAAAAGTGTAACCATTGGGAAACAAGTGTGGATGCAAACTAATTTAAACGTTTCTTTTTTTAGAAATGGGGATGTTATTCCAGAAGCAAAATCCAAGGAGGATTGGATTGCTGCCGGAAAGCTGGGAAAACCAGCTTGGTGCCACTACGATAACGATCCGAAAAATGATGAGAAATATGGAAAGTTGTATAATTGGCATGCTGTAATCGATCCGAGAGGATTAGCTCCTGTTGGTTGGAAGATTCCTGAATTTGAAGATTTGAATTTACTTGATACCTATTTGTGGGGTGATGTTGGGTTGAAATTGAAAAATGATACAGGTTGGAATTCTTGGATTGTAGAAGAACGTTGTAAGGCCTGTATGGGTTGGAGCGAAGATCAAAAAAAATCAAAAAAATGTTCTTCATGTATCAATAAGGGAGTGAAAATCTCAAAAACCAATTCGGGCAATGGAACCAATAGCTCAGGTTTTTCTGCTTTACCTGGTGGCTTTCGGAATGCAAACGGCGAATTTGAAAAAATCGGTCAACAGTGTAATTTTTGGAGCTCCACCCCACAATATACTTTGTATGGCAGATATCGCAGTCTTTCGAATACAGAGAATGAGCTCATTATGAATTACGCTACAAAGGACTTAGGAATGTCAGTGCGATGCTTGAAAGAATAATTTTAACTAATTTTATTTAGTTGGAATAGACTTAAGTGTTTCCAAATAATATTCCCAAAATTTTTGAACTGAAGAAATTTGAACTTTTTCATCAGGAGAATGCGCAGCGCGAATGTTTGGGCCAAATGAAATCATATCAACACCGGGTAGATGTTTTCCTAAAATTCCGCACTCCAATCCAGCGTGACAGGCTTTCACTTTTGGTTCTTCGTTGAACATTTCTTTATATAATTTTTCCATCACGTTCAAAATCGCTGAATTGGGATTTGGTTTCCACCCTGGATATTCGCCTCCTTGAACCACTTCGCAGCCGATATTTTCGAACGCACAACTAATCGCCATGGCTACCTCTGATTTTGTGGATTCAACACTGCTTCGTTGCAATGATTGTGTTGTAAATAAACCATCTTTTATGATTACACGAGCTAAACTTGAAGAAGCCTCGACTAATCCATCAATATCTGGACTCATTCGGAAAACGCCATTGTGAATCGAACAAAGTAGGTTGATTATTTTCTTGAAATCCTCATCCGACATTGCTTTTTCGGCGGCACTCATTTCTTTTGCTTGAATATTGATTGCCGGCTCAATGCTTTTGTATTCCTCTTTCAACGTGGCAACCTGAGTGTCGAATAAATTATGAAATTTTGCTACATCTGACGATGAAATTGCAATAACTGAAGTTGCTTCTCGTGGAATGGCATTTCTGAGACTTCCGCCATCAAATGAAACCAATTGAATTGAAATATTACGACTAATTTCCCATAAAATTCGGGCCATCCATTTGTTAGCGTTTCCTCTACCTTTATCGATGTCCATACCTGAGTGACCACCCAATAATCCGCGAATTGAAATTTCAACCGTTTTACTATTTGGATTAACGGTAACTTCTGAATATTTATAAGACGTATTCGTGTCGATTCCTCCGGCGCAACCAATAGATAATTCGTCATCATCTTCGGTGTCAATATTCAAAAGAATTTCTCCATGAAACAAAGAACCATCCATTTGCATGGCACCAGTCATTCCTGTTTCCTCATCAATCGTAAAGAATGCCTCAACAGCCGGATGTGCAATTTCATTTGAAGACAATACAGCCATGATTGCAGCAACACCAATACCGTTATCTGCGCCTAATGTCGTTCCATTTGCTTTCACCCAATCACCGTCCACAAGCATTTCAATCCCTTGTGTATCAAAATCAAAGGTTGTATCAGAATTCTTCTGATGAACCATGTCTAAATGTGCTTGTAAAATAACCGTTTTACGATTTTCCAATCCTGCCGTAGCCGGTTTCTTGCTAATCACGTTTCCAATTTTATCCACGATTGTTTCCAAGCCAAGATTATTTCCAAACTCAACCATAAACTGACGCACGCGTTCTTCCTTTTTAGAAGGACGTGGAACAGCATTTAAATCAGCAAAGTGATTCCAAAGAATTTGAGGTTCTAATGAGCGAATAGACATATTAAATTTTATTATTAATTAAGGAAATTTAGGGTATTGTAAGAAGTTTGGGTCACGTTTTTCAAGAAAGGCATGTTTTCCTTCTTGCGCTTCTTCCGTTAAATAATAGAGTAGGGTAGCATCGCCGGCAAGTTCCATCAAACCGTGTTGACCATCTAGTTCAGCATTCATTGCACGTTTAATCATTCGAATTGCCAATGGACTACGTTTCATAATGGTTTTACTCCATTCAACAACGGTATCTTCTAATTGATCGAAAGGAACAACTTTGTTGACCATGCCCATTTTTTCAGCTTCTTCAGCGGTATATTGATTACATAAAAACCAGATTTCCCTTGCTTTTTTCTGTCCGACGTGTCTCGCTAGATAAGAAGAACCAAATCCGCCGTCAAAACTTCCAACTTTTGGACCTGTTTGACCGAAACGAGCATTATCAGAAGCAATGGTTAAATCACAAACAACATGTAATACATGTCCTCCTCCAATTGCGTAACCATTTACCATGGCAATTACCGGCTTAGGAAGGGAACGAATAGCCTTATGCAAATCCAACACATTCAATCGTGGAACACCGTTTTCAGAAATGTAGACACCAACACCTTTAACATTTTGATCGCCACCCGAACAAAACGCTTTGTCACCTT
>JBIIVA010000178.1:0-5080 GCA_044339705.1 Crocinitomicaceae bacterium | reverse complement strand
AATTGGCAATCGGAATCGCAAATCCCATTTTTGGTCGATCCAGTAATTCTTTTGGCACGTATTGATGAACAATTTCTTTGAGAATATACTTTTTCTCTCCGTTATGGTATTTGAAATCATCCGGCAATCGCGCAGCCCATTCAATGACACGGTGATCTAGATATGGTTCTCGTCCTTCCAAACTTGCCGTCATCGTCGCCCGATCAACTTTTTGAAGAATGTCATCAACCAAATATGTTTCATAATCAATGGCCATCATATAACTCAACGAAGAATAAAACTCTGTTTTCAATTCGGTTGAATTATAAGCTGTTTTCAAAGAATCAATTTGACCACGTATGAGTTCTCGAACTTGATTTTCGGTGAATTGTTGACTTAAACTCAACATAATACTTTCGTTGGAAGGATTTCTCAGAATGCCTTTCAATTTTTCATAGCGATTATGAAAATTGTATTTGTTTCTTAAAATCGGAAGCTTGTCGGAAGGAATAATATCCATAGCTCCTGCTATCATTTCACGTGCAAAACCTGGAATTTTATTTATTTTCGAACCAAATCGAAGCAGATAATCATAACGGTTATAACCCGCAAAAACTTCGTCTCCTGCATCAGCTGAAAGTACAACGGTAACATGCTTTCTTGCTGCTTTACTAACTAGGGTAGTCGGAATGGCGCTGCTGTCTGCAAATGGTTCATCGTAATAAAAAGGCAAGTCTGGAATTAACTCGATGGCTTCCTTCTGAGAACAACTAATTTCAGTGTGATCCGTTCCCAAGTGATTTGAAATGTCTTTCGCGTAAGGCGCTTCGTTCAAACCAATATCTGGAACAGCGATGGTAAAAGTCTTTAATCTTTCAGTTCGATCTTTTTGTAGCAGTGCGGTCACAGAAGTACTATCATAACCGCCACTTAAAAACACACCAACCGGGACATCTGCTACCATTCGATAATTACAAGCCGAGGTTAAAATTTGCTCCGTTTGATTTTTCGCATCTTTGAATGAAATATCATTTTTTGGCTGATTGTACGCATCGTAAATGGACCAATATTTCTTTTGATTTTCTGGAGTAAAATTCAACTGTTTTTTCGAATCTAGAGAAAACTCTAGAAAATGTCCTGGCTTTAGTTTCCAACAATTTTCAAAAATAGAATATGGTGTCGGCACATTTCCGTATTGCATAAAAGCAGAAACAGCTGATTTATTTAGTTTCTTGTTAAAATTTGGGTGTTTGTGAAACGCTTTTAATTCAGAAGAAAACAGGAATAAATCTTGGTCGAAATAATAGAAAAAAGGCTTCACGCCGGCACGATCACGCGCACAAAAAACGTTGTGAGTATTTTCATTGTAAATAACAAACGCAAACATTCCAATGAATCGATTAAGACAACTAGCTCCCCATTGAGCATATGCATGTAAAATGACTTCCGTGTCAGAATTTCCGGTGAAATGATGACCAAGCTCTATTAACTCTTTTTTAATTTCTTGATAGTTGTAAACCTCGCCATTGAAGCAAATCCAAAATTCATTCAATTTCATGGGTTGTTTACCAAATTCAGTTAAATCAATGATTGATAATCTTCTATGTCCCAATCCAATCGAAGCATGATCCGTTTCAATGAGCTCTGTGCCGCTCCCATCAGGTCCGCGGTGATGAAGTGCATTTGTCATCTCCATCAATGATTCTGATGTACTCAACTTTTTGAAATCAATAAATCCTGTAATTCCACACATAAAACAAAGTTAGAATGTTTTAAAGAAATAACTGTTCTAAGCACAAGTTTCTTAACTTTGGTAAAACATCTATTATAAAATTTGCATGAAGCAAATAGACTTTTCGATTGTTCTTTTTAACGACCACACAAACAAACTGCAATTTTTTACAGGGACTGATATTATCATGACACTAATTTGGTTGATGATAGCGATTGGTATCTGTTTGTATATAAAATCGACAAATAAAGACAAGGAACATTACGAATATTTCATGCGAAATTTTTATTTCAAACTGGTGTTTTCAATAATTTTTGCCCTTTATTATATTTTTTTCATCCGAGGAGGAGATACTATCGCATTCTGGGATGCATCGGTTCGACTAACTAATTTACTTTATGAAACTCCAAAATATTTCTTTATTGAATGGGGCCAATACCGTGATCAACCTGATTATATAAATTACTTTACCATTAAAACGGGTTATCCTCCAGGTTGGATTCAGAGAGAGTCCGAAGGATATTACGTTAGTAAGTTAATGTCTTTAATAAACCCACTAACTTTTGGAAGTTACATAGCCAACACAGTAATATTTGCATTGATTTCGGCACTTGCGAGTTTTAAACTTTATGATTTTGTCGTTTCATTTGGAATTCATGATTATCGAAAGTTAGCACTTTATTTTCTCTTTATTCCATCACTTGCCTTTTGGTGTTCAGGATTGTCAAAAGATACCATTATCATGATCTGTTTGTATACCTCCATTCCACTTCTCTTCAATGTATTATCTGGCAAGGCGAAAGTTAAGATTTTCAATATTCTAGTGGTACTTTTATTAGTCTATATATTAAGTAATATTCGCTCTTTCATGATCTTATGTTTGGTGGGGCCCTTCTTTTTCGCATTCAATGTTAGAATGTTAAATAAATACATTGAAAATCAATTTGCTAGGCGTGTATTAAATACTTTAATTCTTATTGTCGGCATGGCTTTCGCATCCGTTTATTTTGGTGCCGAATCTGCTCAAAAATATTTGACGGAGGCGGAAGTAACACAGAAAGACTTCCAAAACAATCCTTTGTATACGGGGAAAAAATATGACTTGGGAGCTGTAGAATTTACGCCAGCCGGAATGCTAAAAACAATGCCACTTGCTGTATTTACGGGTATTTACCGACCATTTCCTTGGGAGGCACTTTCACCCGGATTAATACTAAACGCGATTGAAAGTATCATTCTTTTTTATTTAACTTTTGTTTTCTTAATTGATCGAAGAGGTAAGAGAATGGAACGGATTCGAAATACGGATATTTTGACCTATGCTGTTTACTTTGTGTTTTTAATGGCCTTCATGACTGGTTTTACTTCCATTATTTTCGGTGTTCTCGTCCGACTGCGAGCTCCACTTCTTCCTTTTTTTATTATGCTTTTGACGGTTCAACCAATTGAAGAAAAATCTAATTCTGAAACGGAAGTTAATGAGGAAGATGAAAAAGATATGGAATTAGATTCCGGAGAATTATCGCCTTCTTATTCGTGATGATATGGTTCACCTTTTACTATGGTAAATGCTCTATATAACTGTTCCAAAAAAATCAAACGAACCATTTGATGTGAAAAGGTCATTCTCGAAAGAGCCAATTTCATGTTCATTCGCTCGTAAATAGATTGGTCAAATCCGTAAGCTCCTCCAATTAAAAAAACGATATTCTGAGGTAATAAATTTCTTTTTTCAATCCATTTTGCAAGTTCTAAGGAACTAAATTGATTTCCATTTTCGTCCAATAAAACAAGAAAATCATTCGCGGCTAATTTTGTTAGAATTGACGAGGCTTCTTTTCGTTTGATTTCGTCTTTGGATAAATTCTTTGGATTTTTTACGTCTTGAACTTCGATTCGTTCAAAACTACAATAATGTTTTAGTCGGTCTTGGTATATTTCTTCCCCAACTTTCAAATAATCAAAAGCCGTTTTTCCAACAACCAATAATTTAACCTTCATAAATTAGATCGAAACAGCCTCAACAGACTTCACCTCTGGCGCTGCATTTTTAAGTGCATCAACCAAGCCTGCTTTTAATGTCATCGCACTCATCGAGCAATCGCTGCACGCGCCAAGTAATCTGACCTGAACCACCGCATCATTAGTGACGTCAACTAATTCCATATCACCACCATCCGCGTGAAGGAAAGGCCGAAGCTGATCAAGCGCATTATTTACTTTCTCTATGATCTCCTGTTTTTTAGCCTCATTCATACCTCAAGTGATTTTTCCTTTTTTAACAATTGGATTTCATGAACAAATTTAGAAACTAATTCATCAAACGCTTTAGAGATTGGCGTATTTTCTTGAAAAACAGCAGGTCTTCCCGCATCACCTGCTTCACATACACTTTGAACGAGCGGAATTGCTCCTAAAAAAGGAACCCCTAATCCTTCAGCTAAATTCTTCGCTCCATCTCGACCAAAAATAAAATACTTATTTTCAGGAAATTCCGCAGGTGTAAACCAAGCCATATTTTCAACAATTCCCAAAACCGGAATTTTCAATGAATCCATCTTGAACATATTCACCCCTCTTCGCGCATCTGCCAAAGCAACTTCCTGCGGCGTGCTAACAATCACGACTCCATCAAGCGGAACGGTTTGCACAAGTGACAAGTGAATATCTCCCGTTCCTGGAGGTAGATCAACCAATAAGAAATCTAATTCACCCCAATGTGCATCTGTAAACATCTGAGTCAACGCCTTAGAAGCCATAGGTCCGCGCCAAACAACTGCATTGTCTTGATCCGTAAAAAATCCGATTGACAACAATTTCAAGTCATCGGCTAAAACAGGAGAAATGAGTTGTTTGTCTTCAACCTCAACCATCGTTGGACGCTCGCCAACTACATCAAACATCGTAGGCATGGATGGACCATAAATATCCGCGTCAACAATTCCGACAGAATAACCGAGTTTAATCAATCCACCTGCAATATTTGCTGTAATTGTTGATTTTCCAACACCACCTTTTCCTGATGCAATGGCCACGATATGTTTAACTTCAGGTAAGATTTTTCTTCTTTTTTCCTTGTGCTCCGAAGCCATTCCTTTTACAATCGCCTCAATTTCGACTACCTCACCGAAAAATCGCTTCAAATTAAACTGAATGGCTTCCTGCATTCGTTTTCGAGCATGCAATGCTGGATTGGAAATAGCAACAGTTAGTGCAACTTTTTGACCCGAAACTTCTAGATTTTCAATTAGATTTAAACTAACAATATCTTTTTTCAAATCGGGTTCAATGATATTTCCAAGAACCTTTAAAACTTCCTCACGATTTAATTCCATCTTACTTTTTTTTAAACGATTTGACTGAACGATA
>JBIIVA010000177.1:0-5084 GCA_044339705.1 Crocinitomicaceae bacterium | reverse complement strand
ATTTAGTGGAATCATATATCAATGAAAATATTATTTCCTCTCAAGGAATTTTTAATTGGAACGAAGTTGATAAAATCAAAACGGCTTTTTACAAGGGGAAAAAAGAATACGATGTGAAAATGTGGTATTTGTTGATGTTTCAAATGTGGTATGACCGTTGGATGAAATAATGGAAATTTCAGTTGAAAAGTTAAACCTTGAATTCAAAAAACCAAGCGGAACGAGTAGGGGAGTGCTCTACTCAAAACCATCTTGGATTATTAAGTTAATTGATTCAAACGGAAAGTTAGGTGTTGGTGAATTTAGCGTTATCCCAGGATTGTCTATTGATTTTATGGATGAAGAATCCTATGAAACTCAAATTCAAAGGTTAGTTGCTTATCTGAAAGAAAATCTGATTCAACCAGTTAAATATCAAGAAATCTTATCAAAAGTTAATTCTCAATTTCGAAATTCCCCTTCACTCGTTTTTGGAGTTGAAACTGCAATTTTGGATTATTTGAATGGAGGGAGTGGATTGATTTTTAATAATACCTTCGCACTTGGTGCATCTGAAATTCCTATCAATGGTTTGATTTGGATGGGCTCGAAGTCGGAAATGAGAAGTCAAATTCAGGAGAAACTCGAACTTGGATTTAAAACAATTAAACTAAAAATTGGAGCAATCGCGATTGAGCAGGAATTAGAATTAATCTCAGAAATTCGAAAAGAATTTAATTCGGATCAAATTATGATTCGGGTTGATGCAAATGGAGCCTTTAAAGAGTCCAATGTTCGCGATATTTTAAAAAAACTAAAAAAACTCGATGTTCATTCGATTGAGCAACCGATTCAATCCGGAAATTGGAATTTAATGGCTGAACTTTGTAATGAAAACGCCATTCCGATTGCATTGGATGAAGAATTAATTGGGATTTTTGAAAAAGAAAGAAAAATTGAGTTGCTTGATACAATTAAACCTCAATTTATTATACTCAAGCCCAGTTTACACGGAGGATTTATTGGTTGCGCTGAATGGATAGTATTAGCGGAAGATCGAAAAATCGGTTGGTGGATGACATCCGCTTTGGAATCTTCTGTCGGTTTGAACGCAATTGCACAATTTACCGCAAATTATCCAATTGAAATTCCACAAGGTCTTGGAACAGGTGGTTTGTATACGAACAATTCACCTTCTGATTTGGTTATAGAGTCAGGTTATCTAAAACGAAAAATAAATGCCACTCAATCCTGAAAATTGGAACCAACTTTCTTCTGAAGAACGATACGTAATTGAAAATAAGGGAACTGAATATCCTTTCACGGGAGTTTATGATAAGTTTTTTGAAAAAGGAACATTTGTTTGCAAGCGCTGTGAGGCTCCACTTTATTCCAGTGAGAGCAAATTTAATTCCGGTTGCGGTTGGCCTGCATTTGACTCAAATATCGATATGAATGTTGAACATGTATTGGATGCAGATGGCAGAAGAGTTGAAATCATTTGTCGCAACTGCAAAGGACATTTGGGTCATGTATTTGAAGGAGAAGGATTTACTGAAACAAACACAAGGCATTGTGTGAATTCAATTTCGATAAAATTCATCCCAGATTAACGAGAAGAACAAGCGGAGATTTCATCACACTGTTCGTAGACCATATCGTGTAGAATCAACTGTGCTGCTAAGGCTAATTGCGAATAATTTTGAGAATTATTTCCAAATCCACTAGCAGTATTTTGCCACATATCAAGTATGATTTGTTGCGAACCAACTTTAGGTTGGATTTTGTTCATTACCGCGGCTACATTTCCCGCTCCTGCGTGATAAACATGTAAAACAAACAAACGAAACCAAAGGTCACTTTCATTGTATGACAAATTGTGTTTATCTAGGATTCTTCTTGCTTCCGGAATACAAACTTTACTCAGTAGTCTTGCGGATCCATATGCACATCGTTCAAAGTCTTTTCGTTCGTCGATTGTCGCATTTACAGTTAGACCTTGGGCTCTGGCAACATCTGGCATCAATTGAAAAGCTCCGTAGGCTCCAGAAACTGATTTTTTAAGTTGCCCAGGACTTTCAATCAAAAGAATTGCCTGTGCATACCATGGGTCAACACCGAATTTTTCAAAAGCAGCAACTCCTTTCGAAAGTGAAGAATACACCTCTTTAAATTTGTAAAAGTCGTTTTTACCAGTTGTAACAAATATTTTTTCATTTGGATCTATTCCAAAATCAGACTTTAATTGAGCCTTAAATATACTTTTTTGTTCTTCGGTTTGTGCGTTCCAGTCTTTGATTGACATTTTTTTTAAAATCACTCTATTTGAAGCGACGTTAATCAAGCACGAGTCAGGTGAAAGTAACATGATTTGTTTCCAAAATTGAGGTTGAGGTAAAACGTCCCAGCGATCTTGAAATATCGATTCTGCATGCATTATGGTACTTACATTTTTCTCTTTTTTAACCATGATTTTTTCGTTGGTCCAATTGTTTAAAGGTTGGGCTAAAAATGAAACATGAAAACTTATTAATAATAATGAGGAAAAAATCAGGATATTTCGCATAAAAAATGTTTATTGTAAATTTAAAATTGGAACGCTAAAACTAGGATCAGGTTACTAATTAGTTTGTAACATTGTATTGTGGAATTCCTAATTCATGGGTTATTTAAATAGAATATTGATTTTTCCTTTTGTACTTTTGGTTAGATTCTACCAGTTAGTCATTTCTCCATTGTTTCCTCCTTCCTGCAGATACACTCCAACTTGCTCTGCTTATATGATTGAAGCATTAAAAGTTTGGGGTCCCATTAAAGGTTTGTGGTTAGGAATTAAACGAATTGTTAGTTGTAGGCCAGGGGGTGGACATGGTCATGATCCTGTTCCGAGAAAAGAATCACGTGGTTAGCATTTTCCAACCTCGATTGTTGTACATAGAAATTAAATGTGTGAAGTCATCAACGTCTTTGGCTTTTTCCAAAATATCAAGGATATGAATTTCATATTTTTTAGAGATCTTGGCAGAATTATCCTCTAACATGGCAAACCATTGTTTTAGAAGGTTGACTGCATCATTTTTTGTTTGGGGAAAATCACTGTATTTAACTGAGCTAAAGAAATGAATTTCTTTTTTGGCTCGAGAAAACAAAACGTTCAATCGTTTTTCTCCACCTGTTTGATTAATTGGACCAAAGCGCATTTCAAAATTCCCTTCGCTATTTCGCCCATAACCAAAACTAATTATTAAAACATCGCATTCATCTCCTTGAACTTGATCTAATGTTTTAAAAAAGAGACGATTTACTTCCTCCAATTCATCGATTTTATTCCTGTACTTTAGGGGGATTTTCTGAATAATGGTTTTTAATTGTGACTCTGAAAAAGCGACTAAACCTATGCTATTATCATTGGATGTACTTTCAATTTGTGAGACTAAATAATGAACAGCTTCTTGAGCCTCATTTTCATTAACTCCGTCGTAGTAGATACCATTTTGGATAAAATGGTGAAAAACGCTTTGCTTGTAGGATGAATTGGCTTTTTCAATGAATCGAAGTTTGTTGTCATAGAAGTAGCGATTGGAAAATGAAATTAATTCCTCAGATTCGCTTCGATAGTGATGAGCCAATTCAATATTTTTCAAGTGATACTTGGCTTGATGAAAAACACTGTGGTCATCATCATTTGTTGAAAAGAAGAATGAAGGATCCATTTGATTTTCATCGCCAGCTATTAAAATGCGTTTCACTCGTTGGAGAGTTCCAATAGAATTCCTGAAAGGCATTTGACTTGCCTCATCTATGATTCCTAAATCAAACAAGTTTGCCTCCGGAGGAAAATAGGTTGCAATTCTCAAGGGATGCATCATTAAAATCGGTTTTAAAAGTTGCACCCATTTTTTTGCTTCACTTTCATATAGTTTTCTTAAACCGATGTGCTGTTTCGTTTTTCCGAATTCCCTGATTAAGATTTTTTTTCCAGTTTTTAGTTCATTCTTTAAGTCCTGTTCTACTTTCGATAATTTGCGATTAGGTGTTTCCATTAAGCGATGAAACGAAATGAATTTATTTCTAAAACTTTGAATAATTTTTGTTGCATTGATTTTGTGTTCCAGTTGCTTGTTTTTTTCAAATCGTAAGGAAGATTTCAGCCATTCATTCATTATTGAGGAGGAAGGAACCTCAAGGTCAGAATAATACATTTTCCATACAGACCAATAAAGTTGATTGTGTAATTCCGAAATACTCTCACAATTCGAAACAATATCGCGAACCGAAACAGGAAGTTGCTGAATAATCGCGAGTTCTTTCAATATACCTTGCTTCTTGAGGTCAATTTCATCGAAAATATTCAGTAAATGATCAGAATCTTTTAAATTAAAATGGTCATTTAATAATCGTTTAAGGTCTGAAATGTTTGAGTGAATGGATTTAAAGTTCTCAATCAAATGTTGATCTAGCTCAGAAAACCATTTCCAGTTTTCTTTGGAATGGTTCTTTGCTACCTCATGAATAAGCAGTAGCTCTTGCTGAGATTCAATACCTAACTCCCTAAATCCAATAGTAAATCTGTTTTTTTCCTCTTGAAACTTTATAAAATCCAACATTTCATTACAAATTTCAATGGGATCTAAATGAGGCGAACGAACCCATTTCTTCCATTCAGTCTGAAATCTTAAACGATTTATAAATCCTTTTTTTGATGCTTTTTTTAAGATTAATTTAATTTCTTGAAATGAGGGATTTTTGATCCAATGATTCGTTCTTCCTTCCCATTTCAAATTGTGTCGTTCAACTTTAAGATATTGAGCATGTAAACGTTTTATTTTTTTTAATTGGTCAGCTATAAGTTTGCCATATTTAACATAGATTTTAGTCGAAAACCCTTCAATAATCAATAATTTTTTTACGAGTTGATCGACATCTTTTGCAGCTTGGATCGGATAATAGGGTGAAACAATTTTAATAATTCTATTACATTTAGCAATCAGATCGGTAAGAACTTTATCGCTCCAGCTTTGATTCAGATTTAAGTATTTTATTAATTTAAACAGTTTTTGATCAAGTTGATTGATATGAGTTTCGATCTGTTTTAATTCAAAAGG
>JBIIVA010000176.1:0-5087 GCA_044339705.1 Crocinitomicaceae bacterium | reverse complement strand
ATTCCACGAGCGATTTGGTTCAGGAGGAAGAGGACTAATCTTCAACTATGGTGCAGCCAACACTTATTCTTCCATCAATTATGCTTCCACATTCAAAGGAAAATGGAAGTTCAACAAGAGTTTTCAAGGAAGAAAGGCGGATTTACCTCTCGGAGTTTGCGGTATGACGGTTGAATCTGCCGACACAAACGCAAGTTTAAATTTTAAGTTTAAAAATCAAATTCCAGCGGGAGAACATCGTGTTTATTTGTTCTTTGAAAATGATTCCGTTTCAAATGATGTGCGCGTTTTCTTCAACTCAAAAGAAATAGAGTCATCTCTCGTTAAATATTCACCTTATGGATTAACCTTTTTGTGGAATGACTCCATAAAAACGATTGATATAAATGTTAGAGCAAAAATTGGAGGTAAACGCTTTCGATTTTATGGAATGTCTATTGAAAATGAAAAAAACTCCGGGATTGTTTACCATTCCACCGGCGTTGGTGCAGCCGCCCACCGTGCGATGTTGATTTTAGATGAACTACCTGAGCAAGCTGCCGTTTTGAAACCTGATGTAGTTTTATTGGATTTTGGAACGAATGACATTCTGTACACGAATAAAATAGATGGTGAGCTCCAAAATCAAATTGAGAAATCAATTAAAAAGTTCCGAGAAATAAACCCTGAAATACTTATTGTTCTTACTTCTACACAAGATTTATTCTACAAAGGAAAATACATCACTGCGGGAATCGAATTTCGTGATCTGATGGATACCATTGCTAGGAAAAATAATTGTCTATTTTGGAATTGGTACGACCTAGCAGGCGGATTGAAAACCATTCGAACTTGGAACGATGAGGGTTATTGTCAAAAGGATTGCATTCACTTGACAAAAAAAGGATACGACATTAAGGGTCAGATGATTTTTAAATCGTTCGTCAATACATACAATTTATATAAGCAGAATAACTTTTTAACTGCATTGAACATTCCTGGTAAAAACTACGCTGAGTTTACACCATCTGATTCGCTTAAAACTAACATGACTGACTCAACTAAAACCGAAATAGGTACAATAGATAAAATAGAACCTTCCCCAAAGAAAAAAGAACCGGTTCGTAACATTAAAACCTATGTCGTAAAATCTGGAGATACTTTATCAGAAATCGCTCGCAAATTCAATGTTACAATTCCAAAATTGAAAACAGCCAATGCATTGCGAAACGATTTAATTCGACCTGGACAAAAGTTGAAGATACCTTAGAAATTAAGTTTTCGGATGTTTGAAAATTGATTACAATCAGCAAGAACAGAACAGCATTTGTATGTACTTAGAATCAATTGAAACTTTTCCTGGGGTCGTTTTCCACCTTTGATAAAATATACTTTCTAGATAATTTTCATTATTATAAACACAAACTTTGTGAGAGTTCTTCTCTTCATAAATATTTTCGCTCTTCCCCTTGTTTACATCCTAAAACATCAAAATATTAAAATTATCTCCTATTAATTCTAATTTACCTCACATAATCCTGCTTCTGAACCAACATATACTGATCATTATCCAATTTCAAATAACCGTAATCGTAGCAGAAAAAATATTGAGCGCCTTTTTGGGTTTTGTAAATGTTTGTAAAATAATGAAAATTGAAACCTTGCTCGGCGAGTGTAATTCCATCAACCGTTTTCTTTCCGTTTGGATTCAGAGCAGCCAAAATTCGTCGGTTTTTACGGAGAATCGCGTTTATTTTTCGGACAGTCGCATTGGCATCTTCATTTTGCCGGTTGTTGAACGTATTTCTGCAATAATCAGAACAAAAAACTTTGTCTTTTCTACCGGAGACTTTAATTCCACATTCGGGGCACGTTCTTTTTTCCATAGTCTTGATGCTGACAAGATTAACAAGAATTAACAGCAAAAACAAGTGTTTCCGAGCAAACTTTGACAACTTTGTTGTTCATCAATTACCTTTTATGTTTGAAAACCCAACCAACGCTGTCAATCCGGCGGAAGCACTTCGTAAATTAAGCGAAGAAATTAAAATCGAATTAGTCGGAATTGAAACGTTAAAAGCTGAAATTTCTAAAACGATTATCGGTCAGCATAAAATGCTCGATTCGCTCCTTATTGCGCTTCTTTCCAATGGACATATCCTTTTAGAAGGAGTTCCTGGTTTGGCTAAAACGTTAGCCATAAAAACACTTTCGGATGCCATTGATGGATCATTTAATCGCATTCAGTTTACACCCGATTTACTTCCTGCCGACTTAACAGGGACGATGGTTTACCATCAAAAATCGGAATCTTTTGCAGTGAAAAAGGGTCCCGTTTTCGCATCGTTTGTCCTAGCAGATGAGATCAACCGAGCTCCTGCGAAAGTACAAAGTGCCTTATTGGAAGCGATGCAGGAACGACAAATTACCATTGGTGAAGAGACGTTCAAGTTACCGGATCCATTTCTAGTTTTGGCCACGCAAAATCCCATTGAACAAGAAGGAACCTATCCGTTGCCAGAAGCACAAGTCGATCGTTTTATGTTGAAAGTTTCACTTGGTTATCCAACGAAGGAGGAAGAGCGTCAAATCGTTCGAACCAACATTCGTCCGGAAGGTCTCCACAAACCAAAACAAATTCTAAAAACAGACGATATTATTCGTCTGCGCGAGTTGGCAAGAAGAGTTTATGTGGATGAGAAAATCGAACAATACATCGTCGATATCATTTTTGCTACTCGGAATCCAGCTTCGGTTGGACTGAGCAATTATGCAAATATGTTGGCTTTTGGTTCTTCTCCAAGAGGAAGTATCAACTTGGCATTGGCAGCGAAATCGTTTGCATTTCTTCAAGGTCGGGCGTTTGTCGTTCCGGATGATATACGCTCGGTGGCTGTTGACGTTTTACAACATCGAATTGGTATTACCTATGAAGCAGAGGCTGAAAATCTGACATCCAAAGACATCATTGAAAAGATTGTTTCGCAAGTTGAAGTTCCATAACTAAATCGTGAATACGGCCGAACTCATTAAATCCATTCGAACGCTGGAAATAAAAACCAAAGGTTTAACAAAACAGGTTTTTTCCGGTCAATATAAGTCTGCGTTCAAAGGGCGTGGAATGGCATTTAGCGAAGTTCGTGATTACCAAATCGGTGATGAAATCCGAACGATAGATTGGAATGTTACCGCTCGTTACAATTCTCCTTTCGTAAAAGTTTTCGAAGAGGAACGTGAATTAACCGTTATGCTTTTAGTCGATATTTCAGGTTCTTCAGAATTTGGTTTTGAATTACGTTCCAAAAAGCAACGACAAATTGAAATTGCAGCGACACTCGCATTTTCTGCATTGGCGAATAATGATAAAGTAGGAGCAATCTTGTTTTCAGATCAAATTGAATTATACATTTCTCCTAAAAAAGGCAGAGAACACATTTTATTTATTTTAAGACAACTCATTGAATTTGAAGCAAAAAGCCGAGGAACGAATTTGACTGAAGCGCTGAAATTCTTGAGAAATACCCACAAAAAAAGAAGCATTAGTTTTTTAATCAGTGATTTTGAGTCTGACACTCCGTTTATGGAAGATGCCAAACGAACGAAGAAACACCACGACTTAGTGGCAATCAAAGTCAACGACCGTTCAGAGCAAAAAATACCGCTTTCAGGCTGGATTCAGTTTTTTAATTCAGAGACGAACGAAACAACATGGGTAAATGCCGGTTCCGAGTCAACGCAACAACTTTTTAAGAACGAATTCGAGTTTCGAGAAAATAGCTTGTCTGACGAATTCAAGCGCTCTGGAATCGATCACGTATTCATAGATACAGAACAAAACATCGTTCCACCGTTGGTTCAATTATTCAAAAGTCGAAGATGAGGTATATTTCACTTTTGTTTTTGATTTTACCTTGGGCTTTGCTTTCTCAACAGCCGCAAGCAAGTATTTCTAAAAAAGTTGCGGAGGTTGGTGATCGCGTTGATTTAGTATACCGAATCGAATTGAATCAAAAAGATAAATTTAATTTCAATCCACATTCTGGGATTTTCCCAGCAAAACTCACTTCTGAAAATTCATCGCTTACCACATCAAATTTCAACGAAATAGAAATTACCTTGTTCGAGGATTCGATGATCAACAAAGGAGACAAGAAAATCTGGATGGGTGTTTACGAACTTACACCTTGGGACAGCGGTTTGGTCGTTCTTCAGGGACAACGATTTACAATAAACGACTCAACTTACGATTTTCCATCTGTTTATCTCGAATGTAAGTTAGTCCCCCACAAAAAAGGTCAAGAAATTTATGATATCAAGGAATCATTTGCAAAAACGCCTGAAAGAAAATCTTGGATTATTTTCTTCTTGAAATACATCGCTTGGTGGTTATTACCATTAATTGGTTATCTGATTTATCGATGGGTTGTATCAAGAAAAAACAAACCAATCGAACGACCGCAAATGGAAATTTCATTAAAAGCGAAAACCTTGTTGGCAATTGATGCCTTGGAAAAAGCCGAAATGTGGCGAAAAGATCAATTGAAAGAACATTTTGTCGAGTTGTCTTACATTTTGAGATCCTATTTAACAGCTCGCTATGAATTGAGTTTGTTAGATAAAACAACAAATGAAACGCGTTTGCTTCTAACGCAGGTAGGATTAAGAAAAGACATCGTTGAAACCATTTTACGTTTGTTGAGCCATTCCGATATGGTGAAATTCGCCGCCTCTGAACCCGCAGAAGAATTGATTCAAAAATCCTTGTTTTTACTCCGTCAAACGGTTATAGAAACGAGTCCAATTGAATTTGAATATGTTGGATAATTGGAATATCAATATCACGCAATTTGATTTCTTCCAACCGGAGTGGTTATGGTTGTTGCTCTTGATTCCGTTTATTGGGTGGTATTTGTGGCGAATTGAGAAAAAACGGAAAGGAGATTGGAAGTTCAGTAGTTCGGCGCAGATTCAACGAAAATTTGAGTTCAAACCGATTGTTTACATCAGACAGGCTTTGATACTTGGGAAAGTAGCCGTTCTCAGTTTATTCATTCTCGCCTTGGCAAAACCATTTCGATGGAACGACAAGGATGCGCAAACGGAGGATT
>JBIIVA010000175.1:0-5098 GCA_044339705.1 Crocinitomicaceae bacterium | reverse complement strand
TGAATTATTCTGATACATTGTTACAAATAGTAATGCAGCTTTTTTCGATAAAACTCATTTTGGCTTTTAGTGTAAATTGGAATTCAATTGACAACGATTAAACAAGAATACAGAATTAAACAACGTCTCACTAACATAATACAGCTACAATAACTTTCCAGTGATTACCAAAATCAAATACGAATTTTCAGCGAAGATATGGCAACATTCAGCTCCAGGTGGATGGTATTTTGTAACTCTTCCCGTAGAATTGAGTAATGAAATTAGAGAAAATTTAAAGTGGCAAGAAGAAGGTTGGGGACGTCTAAAAGCAAGTGCAAAAATTAGAAATTCAGAATGGAATGCGGCCATTTGGTTCGATACAAAACATCACACCTATTTACTACCCATAAAAGCTGAAATCAGAAGGAAAGAAAAGATAGAATTGAATCCGGCAGTTGGTCTAATCTTTAGTAATATCAATGGTTCTAGAGGTCGTAAAAAAGAAAAGCACACCGATTTTGGTGTGCTTTCCCATAGAGTGGGCGAGAGGTCGGAAATATCGAGCCAGCTGAGGGAGGATGTGGAGAGTGTTGTGATGATATTAGAAAAGTGAGTTATTTATACATGAGAATAATGTCATGTATAAATATATTTATTATATCTACATGAGAATAAGATTGAGTTAAAATACTAGACATGACAAAAAAAGGCAAGAGCATAAAAGATAACTATGAGATTCCGTTTAATGATTTGCCCATTTTGCCCCCCGCAAAGGAATTTATTGAATCCGTAATTATTTTAAAGCAATTGGTAAAATCCTCCGTTGCACTTTCGGAATTAAAAGGAATCATACATATTTTACCTAATCCAGAAATTTTACTCAATGCGGTTATCCTAAAAGAGGCAAGAGCAAGTTCAGAAATAGAAAATGTAATAACTACTCAAGATAAATTATATCAAGCATTATCGGCAAAGGGTGATCAAATCGATACTTCCACCAAGGAGGTATTGAGATATAGGGAGGCAATGTTATTTGGATTCAGAACAATCCAGAAAAAAAACATGCTTACTATCAATATGATTATTGAAATCCAGCAAATTCTTGAGGAGAATAATGCGGGTATAAGAAAGCTGCCAGGAACTGCATTGAGAAATTCAGCAACGGGAAAGGTTATTTATATACCACCTGATAAAACAGATGTTATTAATTCGCTGTTGAGCAACATGGAAAAGTTCATCAATCTTGATGAAGACGAAATTCCTCATTTGATAAAAATGGCCATTCAACATTATCAATTTGAGAGTATACACCCGTTTTATGATGGGAACGGGCGCACTGGAAGGATTCTTAATATTCTATATCTTATTATGTCGGGTCTGCTAGAACAACCTATCTTATTTCTTAGTGGTTACATCATTGAAAATAAGTCAGAATATTATCGGTTGCTTCAAGAGGTGCGAACGAATAACAACTGGGAAGACTGGATTCTTTATATCTTGAAAGGAGTTGAAATAACTGCTAAAGCGACTATAAACCAAGTAACAGAAATAAATACTCTTTTCGAACAGACCAAGGAAAAGACAAGGAAGGAGATTCCGAAAATATACAGTAAAGAATTGATCGAATTGCTTTTTGAGCACCCGTACAGTAAGAGTGAATATTTGGAAAATCGACTTTCTATCTCACGTATTACTGCGGCAAAATACCTCAAAGCACTTGAGAACATTGGAATTCTTCAGTCAAAAAAGGTTTGGAAGGAAACACTGTATATCAACACTGCACTTTTTGAGCAATTAAAAAAGTATTGAAATAAAGTAGAAATTCTAAACGAAAAAGCCCCTTTAATTGGGGCTTTCAAAACTGTGGGCGAGAGGTCGGAAATATCTAACTTTTTAAGGGAAGATATTGAGCGGATGTCAAACATTAATTTCATAAAAGTTGACAATCAATTATCTGGGATCGAATAGAAACTATGTATTGGGAAAATTTAATTCAAACTTCCAATTTACACTTTTAAGTTTTTCTCGGATTTCATTTAAGCAATCAATCAGTTTTGAAAAAGAAGGTGGATTTTGTTCATAAATCATATCCTCAACCATTTTTATGTAATCCATCTCCCAATCCTTAATAACATTAACAGGTGGTATTGGGTTAAGCGTTGTTGGGTTATGAGAATTGTAATTAACACCACCGATTTTGGAGAATTTAAATCGATGTTGAACGATGGTTTCATAGAGTTCTTTGTCATTAATGGCATTTTCACCAATATTAGACTGGGCAAGCTGATACACATCGTATAAATGTCGGCTCAACCGGTCAACTCTCATTTTTTCAGATGGCCTATTAAATTCTTCGTGAAGTAGGAAAAGTTTTTCTAGAAAAGTTCGTTCAGGTATTACTGAAGGAACAGTAAAAATAGGTTCGGTAAAATCCTTGTCCTGATAAATTTCATCCACCAATGAACCTATCATTTTTGTTGTAAATGGTTCTCTTAATGAACGGCAACTCACTTCTATTTGAATTCGAGGTAGAATATATTCTGATTCTTTCGAAATGATATTTGGATAATAAATTTCTAAAACCCTAGGGTCTTTATCGCTTTCGTTCGTTTCTATTGTTTTAAATTGGAGTTCGTTAAATCCTCTTTTAATAAATTCGTTTTGTAATTCTTCAAAGAAAATTTCTGTTGAGTATTTGCCGGCTTTTTTTCTTAGTTCAGTTCGTTCACTTTTTGACCAATTTTTCGTTGGAGTAATAAAAAAGTCCATATCGATTGCCAAGTCGATATCTTCAGAGAAACGATTTATTAATTTCCAGGCTTTACTCAATGAGGTTCCTCCTTTAAAAACCAAGTATTTTGATATTTCCATTTGAAAAATGATTTCCAGAGTGCGGCTTACCCACCAGTCTTTCTCAACCGCAAATGGTTTCATACCTTCCAAGGTGGCTATCTCATTGAAAATTGCTTCTTTCTCGGAATTCTTTAATTTGTAAAAATCAATTTTATCCATTAATAAATGTTTTTTTCATTATTTTTTGAATCCATACTGGCGCCAATGCAATATCGTGTTTGAGATCTTTTTCGTTTTCTTTTTTCAACAATTCGAGTATTTTTTGTTCTTCCTCGATTTTTACTTTACCATTACCAATTTCCTTTAATGCTTGTATTACGAGGCGACTTATTTTACCTTTTGCCATCAAGTTTTTTGGAGTGGTTCTTTTGAATTTAATGGTTCGTTTACCGACTTTGATTTCTCTAGGCGACCCATCTGTTAGTAAAACAATTTTCATTGGAACTTGTGTGCTTAATCCCAAAGCATTTAAAGCGTAACTTCCTGTCGGTATTGTTCTGATTCTATCCCTTTTTGCTATGGCCTCGGCTATTTCCTCCGCAGAAGGAGTTAGCGGCCCAATTAATTGGCTTATTTTTGGTTGTACATAAATACCTTGTGCAACTCGGATAATTATTTTTTTATCTTCCAATCGATCTAAGGCTTTACGAATGGCTTCAGAGGAACCATAATCTATAAAGTCATCTGGTAGGATTAACGATCCTTTACGCTTAGTATTTATTACTTTTTCAATTTGGTTTTCTATACTTAACATTAATTACATTAATTGTTTTCTGTCACAAATTTAATAAATATTTGTGACAAAATATGGGTTTTTGAATTGATAATTAAATAGCTTTAAAATTGATTTCCAGACTTTTAATTTCAACCGTTTTAGTTTTTCGTTTTAAATTTGAAAATAAAAATGTTAAACGGCGTTTTACGGCTTTAAACAACTATTTACGGCTTTAAACATCGTTCTCAATTTTTTTGAAGGGGCTATTTTCGCTAAAAATCAATGAAAAAACAGTTATTTTGACAAAGTTGTTATTCGAATGTAATTATTTAAAAAAAATAATCTAGGTCATTTATCAAGCTATTGGTTTTAAAATCAAATTGCTCTTTGAAGATTTTGAAGTCTGTGCTAATATCACAAAATTTATCTTCTATTCTTACTCTAAAAACCAATGGATAAGTTCCGTCTTTCCTTGCTCTTCTTCTATCAAGGACTAAATTTAATGTTGCCATTTTGTTTTGGAATTATGGCATTTCCATTATGAATTTCTGTGCACGGTTTTCCGCACGGTGAAGCAGATTTTAAAACTAAATCAGATTGTTTCTATAGATTTTTCTGTTTCTCTGTAAAACAAAAAACCCAGTAAAGACATATCAATACTGGGTTTTACCTGTGGTCCCACCTGGGCTCGAACCAGGGACCACCTGATTATGAGTCAGAAAAATATAGGTTTTCATAGATTTTAATAAAAATTAAAAGTACTGAAAATCAAGTATATATAAAAATATTGGTTACCTTTGATTCGTGAGATAACACTAAAATGTTTGCAAATGTTTGCAAATTTTAATTTTGAAACAAACAAAAATGAACGTAACAAGAAAGGTAACAGTAGAATATTTTTTTGATAAAAGAAGGGCGAAATCAAATGATACATATCCTTTGAAATTGCGTTTGACTTTCAATAGAAAAACCAAATACATTTTATTAGGAATCAATTTGTCAGAAAGTGATTATCAAAAATTAATGAGTGGAAAAAGATTGACTGATCACTTATTTGAAATTCGGAGTAGGATGGAGGAGGCTCGAATGAGAGCAATAAGTATCATTGATAAAATGGCTCACTTTAATTTTGAACGATTTGATATTGAATTTACTGGTGCAAAAATCATTAAAGCTAGCGATAATCAATCCATAAAGGGGTTGTTTGACGAGCTTATGAATACTCCCAATAGAAAACCTGCCACAGTTTTAATGGATATGTGTGCCATGCAAAGTCTTACAAGGTATTTCAATTACATTAAAGATAAAATTGGCTGTGATGCACATATTTCAACGATTACGGTCGAGCTTCTTAAAAAGTGGCAACTTTTCTTATTAAATAAAGACGAAAAGCCAAAGTCACTTGCCACAGTAGGAGCTTATGCTAGACACATTCGTATTGTCATGAACATGGCTCTCGAAAAAGGCTTTATAGAACAAAGGCAATTGCCTTGTGGAAGGAAAAAGTTTGTGGTTTCTGCAGCACGCTCTATGAAACAAGTACTTACA
>JBIIVA010000173.1:0-5128 GCA_044339705.1 Crocinitomicaceae bacterium | reverse complement strand
TGTTTGGTTATCTGGAGCGGAACTGGTTCCGGCTAACCAATTGGCTTGATTGTAGGGATTGTTATCTATTGTATTTCCAAAATAGTATACAGAATTGGTTGCGCTAGTTGCGAAATAGATGATGTTATTCACATTATTATTTACCCAACTAACTCCATGTGCAGGAATTAATAGATTAGTGGGATTGTAAATTTGAAAAGAATCTCCTCCGTTTGCCATTCCAATTGCTCCCCATAGACTGCCTCCTGTCACCCAACCAGTTGTGGGGTAAGATGAATTTGAAGTCGTAGGAGAACTTGTTTGACCCTCGATTAAATTCGAAGAAATCGGAATGATTAATCGACAATTTCCATCTGAGGTTGAAATGTCTGCAGACGGCATGGAACTTATAAAATCTGCGTCGTTGTAAATTACAATCAATGTTCCGACCGGAACGCAAGACCACAGAGCATTGTTTGAAAATCGAAAAGCACCAGTTGCGATGCCTAGTCCGGATCCCCCTCCACCTGAAAAATAACCATTATTGTCATCAAAAATCCAACCTCTGATATCCATGCAATAATTTGAACATTGATATGGTCCAGAACCTGGAACAACTAAAAACTCTATATATTCTTTTAAAGCGGAAGCACCTCCTGATGGCCCCTGAGATACTTCATTTATAATGAGATTTTGACAAAAAATAGAACTTGAAAAAAAACCGATGTAAAGGGAAAATAAAATGGATGGAGATAACGTCGTCATTAGTTGGAATTTTCAACAAATTTCGACAACATTAATTAAATGGTAATAAAATCGATATTAATTTATCTTGAAAAGATTGGTTTCTGGAGTAACCTCATTCGGTCGTAATTTTTTAATTTTTCTCCGTGTAGCTTGTTTAAATAATTTTGAAGTGTCGTTCCTCCCATTGGAGTGCAGATAAAATCATGTCTATTGACATAATAAAAATAAGCCATACGATCATGCATTATGGGATTACGAACTTTGAGATACGGAAGAATTGTTGGAATCGATAACGGACTAATTCGTTTAACATTGTAAAAACCATTAGATAAAGACTGAAGTTTTTTCGCGAGCTCCAATCGAGTGAAAATTTCAGGTCCTCCGCAATTGAGAAGAATTTTATCATTGGTCAAATTTTGAACAAATACCGAGGCAACATCACCATCAAAAATGGGATTTACTTTAGCATTTCCTTCTCCAATTATCATGTTTTTACCTTTGTCTGCCAATCTCAACTGTCGCGTCAAAGAACTAAATAATAAAGTTGAATTGATAATTGTGTAGTTAATTCCCGATGAAATAATCTGATTTTGAAATTGTTGATGATTTTTAAAATAGGGTTGTTTGATATATGTTTTGTCATTGTACGGGGCAACGACTCCAAATTTTTTAACTCCGGTTTTCACAGCAAACTGAAGTATCTTTTCATTTGCAACAAAAAAATCAGAACCGCCTGTCTCATCCATGATGTTCGCGTGAGAAATACGATTTCCCAACAATGAAATCACCACATCGTAGGAGGCGAAAATGTCCTGAGGCAAATCGAGAACGGATTTAGTTTCTAAATCGAGAATATTCGCCCAGTATGAGAAAAGTTCAACCGCTTTTACTTTGTCACGAACAACAACAGTAACATCATAGTTTTGCTCAACTAATTCCCAGAAAACAAATTGACCTAAACTTCCGGTAGACCCGAAAAGTAATACTTTTTCTTTCATAGTGTTTGGTTAAATCAAATTTAGTCCAGGTGTAACGAAGTAGATACGATTGAAAAATATTTAAACAAAAATTAATATTTGGTTTATAAATAGTTAATCTGAATTAAGGCTTAATCGAGATAAGAAAAAGATCTAACAACTTTAAAAACAATTAGATAAAAGTTGTACAATGATAAGATTAATGCAATTACTCCAATAATCAATGCCAACGTACTTCTTCTGCTGTAGCGATCACTCGTTCTCATAAAAAATAACGATAAAATTTAGGGTCAAAAGCAATTTTTCCAAACGTTTCTTTAGGAATTCGTTTGTGGGTGTAATCGAGAATCAAATTAGATAAGATACCCTCCGTATAATCCAAATAATTTACAGATACGACGTTATTTGTCTCAATCCAATTAGTAATTGTTCGATGAAATACCAAATCAAACGTGGGTAAAACCGTTACTCCCATCTTTCGTAAACTTTCGGCATTGCAAGCTTGCTCAAATTGACCAATCATTGGAATCACCATTAATTTTTTTTGAAGAAATAATGCCTCGGATGGCAACTCAAATCCTGCTCCACAAATAACCCCTTCACAGTTTTCTAAGCTTTGTTTAAATGTGTCATTATTTATAGGACTGAAACAAATTTTATTTAATCGATAGGGTTGTTTTGAATATTTTGAAAATACATGCCATTCAACATCGAATTGATCCAATATTTGCCATAAAACATTATCGTGATATGCGGGTAAATAAACCGTATAATAGCCTTTATTTGATGGGTTCAATTCGCGTATTTGAGACCGAATTATTGGTGTGAAAATTGTCTCATCATATTTTTGAAAATGAAATCCATATTTCAATTTTGTAGGACAGTAATGATTGAGAATGTATGAGCTGATTCGATCTTTATTTTCAGGCTGAGGAGCATTTTTATTAAGTACAGCCGCTTGGTGACTCAATTCTACACAAGGGACTCCATTAATTAAGGCAGACCAAGCGGAAATAGGTTCAAAATCCGAAATGACAAGATCATATTTTTTTACTTCAAAATTCTTTATTTCCTTCATTAACAGAATTGGGCTTGAATTAAATACTGTTCGAAACAAATCAACTCTTCCATCTTTGGAAGCCAAAAATGTTAAGCCATTTCGTTTGTATTGAATATCAAAACTCGACTGAATCTGGGATTGATTTCCGCTTATTAAAACATCAACTTGCGCCATTTTTTTCAAAATCGGAACGATTTCTTCAGCTCTGCTCAAATGTCCATTCCCAGTACCTTGAATGCCATATAGAATTCGCATATCAATTCATTTTTATGACTTCGTTAAATAAATTATTGTAATTCAGGGCATCGTCTAAAGATGGCTCACTTTGCTTAAGTACAAGTTGATATTCAAAAAGTGAATGATAGTAAATCCTCCATTTTCCTCGATTGTATTCCAATGAAGTCATATTTTCGACCCAATCACCTGAATTGAGATACGTTACTTGTTCACCATTTTTGTTCTTGAATTTTTTAATTTTTGGTTGATGTATATGTCCACATACAACATAGGTATAACCATTTTCAATCGCAATTTCAGATGCCGTATCTTCGAACCAATTGACAAAATTTGAAACCCCCTTAACGCTATCTTTCACCTTTTTAGAAAGTGAGATTCGGCCTTTGCCCAAACGAATACTTATCCAATTCACTAAGTTGTTGATTAGAATTAATAGATCATATCCTTTACCACCTAATTTGGCAATCCATTTCGAGTGTTTCATAGTGTTATCGAAAACATCTCCGTGAAAAAACCAAGCTTTACCTGTTTTCAGTGGCAACACCAATTTATTTACAATTTTGAAATTGCTTAACTGAAATCCTTTGAATTTTCGCAGCATTTCATCATGGTTACCGGTGATGTAAAAAACTTCGGTTCCATTGGCTAACATGGATGTAATCGCCTTTATTACCAGCATGTGAGATTCAGGGAAATATCGCTTGCTAAATTGCCAAATATCAACAATGTCTCCATTGAGAATGAGTGTTTTAGGCTGAATGCTATGGAGATACTGAACTAATTCTTTGGCTTTGCTGCCATAGGTTCCGAGGTGAACATCTGAAATCACAACGATTTCAACTTTTCTTTTTTTAATCATTGTTTTTTTACAAAGTTGATCGGAAAGAATTAGAATCGTTTTAATTGAAATTTAAGTTTTATTTAAAAGAATAAATTGAAATTCATTGCGAAATAATATTTGGACAATGTTTTGTAAATGTTTACTTAATTCATTCAAATCAAGGTTAATAAATATGATTATTAATGCGTTTGAGTTTCAAAATCTTTTTAAAAATAGCAATTTGCTCATTTTTTTGAACGAAATTTGATATTCGTTGTAAGCATTCAAAATTCAATTAATAATGAGATCTATTTTTCTTCTTTTTTGTCTCTTGATAATAGGGATTTCAAACGCTCAAACCGGAAAAAATGAGGAGGAAAAATCCAATGTCGCTGCTCCCAGTATATCAAATGCCCCTGCGATGAAATCTACAAACTCAATAATTTCAACTGGAGCATCGGATACCGTTAGTTATGATCTTCAGGAAATTCAATTAAAGTCTTCAGATAAAATTGAATTCAATAAATCCAAACAAAAAAAGTCTATTGAATCTTCGTTCACTCAATCCCAAATTAATCAGAAAAAAATGGAGTTTTCGAGGGTTAAAGCTTCTTCATCAACTCAACGAACTCAACGCACTCCCACTTCTGAACAGCAACAAATAATGAATAAACAAGTCAATGACTTAGAGCAAATCGCACCGAATTCGTTTGACTACAACTTGATGTATTATTCTTCGGGAAATTACGACGTTTCACGAGAACCCGAATTGATAAAAGCAGAACAACAACAACCAGAAAATTCTGATGTCATCAAATTTCGAGCGGCAAATGCTATTGTGAAAGGTGATACGCTTGAAGCGAAAACGTATTTGAAGAAATTGGAAGAAAAGCAAATGATTCAACCTGAAACTGTAAGTTACACAGAGGATGTTATCATTTCAAGTGGGTCCAATTCAACGATTGTTACGCATGGATTCAATGATAGTTATGGAACATATTTCAATCAGTTTAATCAAAATATTGCACCTAATACAACGGTGATTTCACTCGATTTTATGCAAAGCGAATCGTACCGAACTGTTTTGAAAAACAAAGGTTACGAGCTTCCGAAGCAAAAGACAGTTGATGTGCCGTTTTTAAAATCGTTTTGTGAGTTAAATCAGCAGAAAAACATTTCGTTGTCAATGACCATACCAAAGGAATATTTTGAACCAATTAAAGATAATATTTTCGTCTCTGGATTGATCTTTGAATATAAGCCAAAACTTTCCCAACAATCATATCAAAAATTGGAGTCGCTTTTGTA
>JBIIVA010000028.1:0-18324 GCA_044339705.1 Crocinitomicaceae bacterium | reverse complement strand
TAATACAAAGTTCTAACTGCCACTGCACACGACTCACTTTTCATTATGACTGATGCGGTTGGAGTAACAAGTTTCCCAAGCTTAAATAACGCAGGAGATGATGTGGTTTTGAAAGATTCTTTAGGAAATATCCTAGATAAACTATCCTATACAGATGATTGGTATAAAGATGAACTTAAAAAATCAGGTGGTTTTACGCTTGAGTTGATCAATCAGAATGATCCATGTTCTGATGAAAGCAATTGGATCGCAAGTATTTCCAATTCAGGAGGAACACCCGGAGTTCAAAATTCCGTTTTCAATACTTCACCAGATACAGTTGCTCCTTTGGTCGAGTTATGGTTAGCATTGTCTCCAAATTATTTAGAAGTTCACTTTTCGGAGGGGATGGATTCAATTTCGCTCGCTAATGCTAATTTTACCTTTTCACCTTCTCTAACTATTCAAAACAGATTTCTTCAAGGATCTTTCCCGAATAAAATGATTTTGCAATTCAATGAAATATTAATTCCGTCATTGATCTATCAAGTTAGTCTGTCAAATATTGGTGATTGCTGGCTCAATTATTCAAATACAAGTGGACAATTTGCGCTTCCGGATGTTCCCTCAAATGGTGATGTTGTTATTAACGAAATTCTTCAAAACCCATTAAATGGCGGTCAAGATTGGATTGAACTTTACAATAATTCCGATAAAATAGTTAACCTGAGGGATTGGCAATTCGCGAATTTTGACAATGACACCATTGATAATTTTAAAACCATACAAGACAATTATTTTTTAATGCCAAATGATTTTGTTGTACTAGGAAAAGATTCAAATTTCGTAAAAGCAAATTATAAATCTGCTGTTTCAGGAAAATTCTTATACTCTGAATTGCCAAGTTATAATAATGATTCAGGATCAGTTTATCTCATTTATAATTCTGAAATCATCGATAAAGTTTCCTACCTCGATGAGTGGCATTTTGATTTGTTAGATAATACGGACGGAGTTTCCTTGGAACGAATAGACCCTAACCGAGAATCAAGTAGTGTATTTAATTGGCATTCAGCAGCTGAAGATGTAGGATTTGCAACTCCAGGCAGAGTTAACTCTCAATTTTTAGCAGCTGTTTCAAATGGAACCGTGACCTTAACAAACGATGTTTTTTCACCGGATAACGATGGGTTTGAGGACGTTCTTCAAATTTCCTATGAAATGAACGTATCCGGATTACTCGGTAAGGCCAAAATCTTCGATGACCGAGGAAGACCTATTCGAAAGTTATTTAGTAATGAATTATTAGGAAGTAAAGGAACTTTCACTTGGGATGGATTAACCGATAATCAAGTGAAGGCAAGTATTGGGGTATATGTGATTTTATTTGAAGCGTTTTCAACAGATGGCGGTGTAATTTTTGCAACAAAAAAAGCGGTTACCTTAGCTGGAAGGCTTTAATTTTGTGTAAAAGACTCGAGTCATGAAAAATCTGGTTGCCACATTTGTTCTATTTCACTCACTTTTTTATTACAGTCAAAATCAATCTTACAAGACCGTTGTTGGGATTAAAGGCGGATTCCCAGGTTATGGATCCGTGAATGTAAAGCATAGTATGGGAGGATTGAAATACATTGAAGCTAGCATGGGAGGTTTAGGGAGACGAAACTATGGAAACGGCTTTTATTTGATGGGTGATTTTGAAATCAATAATCCGTTGGACCAAGGATTTCTTTGGCACTACGGCGCCGGAGCTCTAGTTGGATTTTCATCAAATGCTTTAGAAAGTTATTTTCACTTCGCTCCGAACGCTTTAGCAGGCCTAGAATATGTTTTTGAAGACTTACCTTTGAATATTTCCATTGACACAGGCCCCTATTTATTTATCACTCCTGAAGTCAACTTCACATGGGGTGGCGGAATCGCATTGAGATATGTCATCAAGTAAATTCAACATTTCTCCCGGTGCCAAGAACTGGATACCAAAATATTTTGAGCTCGTTGAAAAGAAAATATTTTCGCTTTCAACTGAATTTAAAAATGACGAATACAATAATTCTTTAAGGCTACTAATAAACAAAACGGGTCTTCTTTACGGGTCTTGCACTCAGTTTATTTTTGCGAAAAATGTAGATTCATCGCGTTTTACAAAAGATGAACAATTAAAACTACTGCTTTTTGAAACTTTAATATTTGTTTATTCATCGGAAAGTTCAACGTTCGATAGACTTAGTTTTTTACAAGCGCTACAGAAGTTCTATCAAGGAGCAAAATCAAGTCAATTTAGTCATTGGATGAACTTTTTCTCTGAAAAAACGATGGAGTCTAAAATTGAAAAAATATTGGGAGATCGAGTGAAAGTAAAATCCACTTTTTTTGGATCCAATTATTGGTTGAATCATCTTTCAAATAGTTTCGTTTTTTTGGATGTTCTTCTGTTTCAAAGATTTTTGAAAAATGAAAAGCAAACATTTTTTGAATCTTATGAACCTATAGCTTCAACAGCCATAGATTGTCTTGCTTTTTGTGCGTATACAGATAATCAAGTAGAAGAGAAAGAGCAACGAATGCTTTGGCATTTTTTAGCAAGTGCTGATCTGGAAAAGGAGGAAAAGATTCGATGCGAAAGACACATAATAGAAGGGATTATGTTAAATGAAATTGATATAACGCAAATAGAAGATTCAGATTTAAAACAGTCTATCTTTGAACTTTGCTTATTCGTACCTAAAGGCACTCATTTCACGTCGGATAATGAGGAAAATAAACTAATCGAATTTGGTCATTTTCTTGGTCTCTCGGATAGTGACATACAATTATCCTTTATGCTTTGCAACTCTTTTCTTTTAGAGAACGGAGAGGAAATCGCCCTTTTAAAAACAGAATCTAATTCTCAGTTTGTTTATCGCGCTTTTTCCAAAAGATGGCTTCGGATTCTGGGAAGAAACAAAGATAAGTTGGTTCAGGAATTAAAAGAGAGTAAAGAGCTCATTACACTTATTCAAAAATCAGCAAAGGAAGACCTCACTAAAGAGGAAAAAGAACTTGTGAAAAGTCAATTCATGGATATTCTCAAGTCAATGCCTTCTATGGCCATTTTTCTACTTCCGGGTGGCGGATTGTTATTACCATTAATTTTAAAAATTGTTCCTGATCTTTTACCTTCTTCGTTCAAAGAAAATGAAGTGGAAAAATAAACAACATGAAGTGTAAAATACATACCTTTTTACTGAACGAAGCATACTCTCAAGAGCTGGCTGACAGGACCAATAATGGAAAACCATCCGAGGATAATCAAAGGTTTGAATGGGAGGATGAATTGGAAGTTTCTACTCCAGTCGCTTCAGTCAGGGAGATTTCAGACGAGAACTACCTTCTTCAAGGAACGATGCCGGATGGGGCCAATTTTTCCTTCTCTATTCCAAATATGAGGTTGGTTAAAATAGAATCAACAGACGCTCCAACTCTATTTGTTGGTTGCTCAGAAAGTATTTTGGATGAGTTGATAATTAAAAAAAATGAACATGATGTTCGAATTGAAATTTATTTGAAAGATTACGAACCACTTTCAAATCCAATTCCGGGAATTTACATTGCTTCCAAATCATTCCCTAAAGAACTCATTTTCTGATGCTATTTGCAGAAAAAATTTCACTCGATTACGAGAAACCCATTTTAAAAAGGGTCAGTTTTAAACTCAATCAGTCAGAATTAGTAGGTCTTGTCGGAAAGAGTGGTGCGGGAAAATCATCGCTTTTGAAAATTCTGGCCGGGTTTCTACAACCCAATGATGGAAAGATTTTTTTTGAAGCAACGGAATTGCCTCCCGCAAATACAATGCTTGTTCCAGGATATAAAAAAATTGCATTGGTAAATCAAGATTTTAAACTGGATCCTTTTCACACCGTTGAGGAGAACATTCGTGAATCAATTTTGAATTTACCAAATGAAAAACGGGAGAGAAGGGTAAATAAAATGCTTCGACTTTTCGAATTAACTAAAATTTCCTCTCAAAAAGCAAAGGATATTTCTGGAGGAGAACAGCAACGTGTTGCACTAGCTCGTGCAATTGCAGTCCAACCTAGCTTTTTATTGTTAGATGAGCCTTTTGGACACTTAGACCCCAATTTAAGAAAAAAGCTCAAGCAACATCTTCTAAAAATAAGAGACGAAGAAAAAACAGGGATTTTGCTTGTTTCTCACGATGAACAAGATATATTAGGCTTATGTGATTCCGTATGCACACTGAAAAATGGAATTTTGAGTAGAAAGCAACCGCCAGAAGAATTATATTATAATTTATCAAATGCTTCACAAGCAGGAATTTTTGGAATAGTCAATCGTATTGTCATTGAAAATGAAAAAATACTCTTTCGACCGGATGAATTCGAAATCAATCCAAAAAATGGAATTCCGGTTCAATTTATTAGAAGTATCTTTGCAGGCGGATATTACGAAAATGTGTTTCTAACGAGCAAGCAAGAACGCATTATTCTTTATCATAATGATAAATTGACAAATGTTAACCAAATAAATGTCCGAAGAAAGAAATTCAACTAAGCACTGGTATTCGGTTTTTTTTACGATTAAAGATGCTTTAAGTCAATACATTCAAGAGGGAGCGTTCTTTCATGGTGCAGCTTTAGCTTACTACACGCTTTTTGCATTTGTTCCAATTGTGTATTTGACAACATCTATTTTCGGCCGTATTTTCGGTCAAAAAAATATGGAAAACATTGTAATTGATTTACTTAAAAATAGAATCGGCATAAGTAATACAGATGACATCATGAACATCCTACATCAAGTTAATTTTGACCGGCCCAATATTTTTCTTGAGGCACTAAGTATCTTGGTTTTGCTCTATGGTTGCTCAGCTTTTTTTGTTTCCTTGAAAAGGAGTATCAATGAATTTTTTGATATCAGCCGAAAGAAAAGACACGAAGAAAATATACTAATGGATCTGATAGGTTTTCGTTTTTTGTCAGTTGCCTATCTCGGAGTCTTCGCTCTTATCATAATTTTACTCTATTTCTCTCAAACGTTTGCATTTTCTATTCTGGAGCACTGGATTAAAACAAAAAATGGATTTGTCGATTTTTCATTTTCTCTGCTTCAATACATTATTTCCATTCTCAGTAATCTACTAATTTTCATCGTAGTATTTAAGTACATTCATGACGGAACGGTGCCTTGGAAAATCGCTTTAAATGGAGCTTTTGTAACATCAATATTTTTGTTTATCAGTCAATTAATTATTAAGTATTATTTGATTAACTATTTCTTTTTGGGTAATTTGGGTATTGTTGGTTCCCTTTTTATCATTCTTGCTTGGGTAAATTACTCCGCCCAAATAGTTTTTTTTGGCGCTAAATACACTGCAGTTTTGGCAAAAAAAAATGGAATTGTTATAAAATAATAGTACATTTAGCTCAAATGATTTGTTATGAGTAACTTAAAATTCATTTGTTTTTTCTCGGTAGGTCTATCGATTATTGTGGGTTGCGCTCAAGAAAAGTCATTAAAAAACCCTGTTTATAGTACAACTATATTTAGAGGTCAACAAGGAAAAACAGAGGTCAACGCCTTTAATAAGAATAGAGCGGAGCGCGAGAAATTAATGGCGGAAACAATTGAAAAAGCAGATGTAGCTAAAAGAAAGTTAGAAGAACAGCAAGCCATACTGAATTCAATAGATTCTACAGAAAGAATTGGCGATTTAGATAACAAACTAAAAAGTATCTTTCAGCGAACTCAAGAGATTATTGATGAGTTAAACAATACTTCACCGTATTCCTCGGCAGGACAGGAAAAAACACTCAAATTAGCGGCTGAGTTAAATGATTTGATGTACAACTACATCAATCCTCTAAGTAAATTGGTTGAATCAAACAAAGAGGTTGTGCGACTTGGGTCAGATATAAACTTTAGTACGGGAAGTGCCGTTTTATCCAAGGAAGGCAAGAAGAAGATTTCTCAATTGGTTGACAATATTGCTTCCGAAATTGAAAAATGGAAAGCATATTTGAATCATCACAACGAAAACATTTTTAGTAACTCAGAATTTAAAACCATTGTTTTGGTTAATGGTTATGCGGATATGCAAGGTAGTATGGATGCCGAGGCACGCAAAAAAAGTAATTTGGATTTATCGGAAAAAAGAGCCAAAGCGGTTGCCGAAGAGTTGAATACGCAATTAGCTGATTTAAAAACAAAATATAACCTCTCATTTGATGTTCAAAGCAAAGGAAGAGGCGAGGAATTACCTAATGATAATGTTTCAACTTCAAAAAAAGGCGAAAGTGCTGCTCGACGAATTAGTAGTATTAGTCTCGTTGTAGGGCCTAAAATTTTGCTATACAACGATTAAGGAGCACTTAATTTCTATAAGAAAGCAGGAGGTCTTCGTATTTCCAATTTAGCGTCCTTAAAAATTGATGAAGAATTTCGAATACTAAATAGAAAACTTTTGTTCCCGCCAATCGGAACCCAATAAAAAGATAATGTCCAACAATGTAGGTTTCTATTCAACGAAAAGAATGCATTTGTCAACCTACGATCCTTTAAGTTTAAATTGATATTTCCCGATAAATTCCAGCGTTTCGTAAAACTGATATCGCCGTTCATTACAAGAGTTTGAATTTGTGTATAATTTTCTGTATTTGAAGCTGAAATAGACTGATTGGCATTAAAAGATAGAACATGTGAAAACGACATTTTCCAGGGAATATCAAAATAAATGGCTTGCTCCGGATGTAAAGCGAAATAATTGAAATCGCTACGCCAATTATCGTTTAAATTAACACCATTTTCTTGTATTTTTTCTCGGGATTTTTTAGAAGCAATGGTTATCGATGTATTGAAATTAGTATTCAAAAACCTTCCTAATCCCTGATTATTTTGAACAGCATAAGTGGAGACTGTTTTACCAGTTGAATCATTCCAAGCATAAGGACTGAAAGAAGCATTGGAGACAAAATTCAACCAATCGAATGGACTAATTCTCAGATTCAAAGAGATATTCGATAAGCGCATGGAATCCTTGGTAAAGTCGTAGTTTCCATTGATAGAAAACTGATCTACCAACCTCACTTTTTTGAAGCCTGTAACAGTATCTTTGTCCGATTTGTACTTCATTTCAAAGGTGTTGTTGATTCCGAACGTTAAAAATGATGCTTCACTTGTATTTCCTACGTTGTAAATACTTCGTTCAAATAAGGAATAAGTAATAGTTGATTGGTTTGCTCCAACATTTGCGCTCTGAAATGGATTGAGCAATGGAACGTAGCGGTAACCAACAGTTGGTGTCATCAAATGCCTAAGTTTTGGCTTATTTTTTCCGATGAACTGATAATACGAATAAAGAATGGTAGTCAAATTAATATTCATATTGAACTCGTGTGCCATGCCAAATCGTTTGATGGTGTCAGTTTTTGTATTGTTTATACTCGAATCATAGGACTTTGAAACTTGTTGAAAGTTTATTTTGTTTCCGTAATTAATACTTGGTGAAATTTTAATCGCATTTCCAAAGAGTCCTGTTGTCGTTTGCAACGTCATAGACTGTGAAATCCCATTGAAAAAACGTTGAGCTATTCTTTGAAAATCTGCATTAGCTAGTAATGTATCGGCAAAGTTCGATCGATTTTGACCTTCCATATTGTATGCCAAGCCAATACGTTCAATGGTTCTTTTCCATTCTTTATTTGTTGATTTGAATAATGTTTTAAAAGGAAATACCCGCGTTACGTTCACATTTAAGACGGGACTTACCAGCGCGATATCTTTGGCTAAGGAATTTTGACGGATAGAAAACTTCATACCAGTTGTTAATGGTTTTCCCGGAAAAAGCCTATTAATATTGATGTCCGAGTTAAAACTATTATTAAAATATTCCGGATTGATAGGATCCAAACTATTTTTTGAGGTGTTGTCGGAAATAAAGTTTACGTTTGATGCAAAATTCCAATAGGGGTTGGATTTTGGTTCTTTTCGATGGGACCAAACAACAGTGACTTTGTTTTGATTGGAATTTTGAGGAAATCCGGATCGAAATTGCTGAAAACCTAAGGAAAACCTTCCTGAAAAGCCATATTTTTTAGCGTAATCTAAATCATTTCTCAAGCCCCAACTCCCTCGGCTGTAGAGATTTGCGTAGACTGAAGTTTGAAGCCGATCGTTGATTGGAAAGTAATACCCCAAATTTTGAAATCCGAAACCATAGTTTGATAAGGGGATAAATTCAGGAAATAACAGACCATTTGTTCTGTCACGTTTTTTGGTCGGTACAATGGCAAATGGCAACCCAAATGGCGTCGGAATTCCATTCACCCATAAGTTCATTGGCCCAGTAACAATGCGCTCATCAGGGACAATTACACCTCTCGCCAATTGAAAATGATAATGAGGATCCTCTAAATCACAAGTTGTTAAGCGACCTTGAAGCAGATGAACTTCTTCATTTGATTGTCTTTTGGCGGTTGCCATTTTAAAGTAAAATTCGTCTTGCTTTATGGCTAACTCTTCCAAAAATCCCTTCTTTGTCTTCGTGTTGAAGCGCATTCGTTCACAAGTAATGTTTTCTGATCCATCTGAAAAAGTCGGAAATTCGACTTTATTACTGTCTTTATCAAATCGATAACTCGCGGTAATTTCATTCGAATTAAAGTCAACCAAAATATATCCGGCCGATATTTTTGTTTCTTCCATTTCAACAGTAGCTTGACCATACAGGTGAAGTTTTCTGTTTTTCAAATCTGTATAAATCGAATCTTTTGCATTATAATGAATGATATTTTCTATCGATTTGTCGTTGACAACTACAGTATCTTGAGCCGTAACTTTTTCCGAGTTCAACATTATTAACAAAAGCACGAAGAAAAGTTGTATTAATCGTTGCATGCAGCCTGATGGATCCGAGTAAATTTGTTAAAATGCGACATTTTGCTGCAAAACTACCAAATTTCACCGGGCTTACAATAAACGTGGTCATGCCTAATTTATTGAATATCATACTTAGTTCTTTACTTTCGATTGCCTATTCCATAGGTTTTTCGCAATCAAAGATAGAGAAATCAGTTTTAAAAACCATTGTAATTGATGCGGGTCATGGTGGAAAAGACCCGGGATGTCACGGTAGCTTTGCTCATGAAAAACATGTATGCTTAGCTATTGCACTTAGGCTGGGTGAATTGATAAAGGCAAAATACCCTAATATTAATGTCGTTTACACTCGAAATTCCGATGTCTTTGTCGAATTGATTGAGCGAGCGAATATTGCCAACCGAGCTAAGGCGGATTTGTTCATTTGTATTCATGCTAATGCAGGAAGTAATGCTGCTTATGGTACAGAAACATACGTTTTGGGTTTGCACCGAACAGAAGCTCAACAGCGAGTTGCTGAGCGTGAAAACTCAATAATTACACTTGAGGACGATAAAGGCGCCAAATACAGGGATTTTGATATGTCTCCAGATGCCATTATTGCCAAACAACTTCAACTTTCAGTCTTTTTAGATCATTCCATTTTATTTGCCACTAATTTGCAGAAGGAATTCAAACGAATTGGTCGCTATGACAGAGGAGTAAAACAAGCCGGATTTTTAGTCCTATACAAAACAACCATGCCAAGTGTATTGATTGAAACCGGATTTTTAACAAATCCTACAGAAGAGAATTTTCTGGGAAAAAACGATGGACAAGAAAAGATGGCAAATTCCATGTTCAAAGCTTTTGAAAATTATAAGAATCAATTGGAGGGGAAAAATGTGATAGTTGAAAACTCAAATCCAATTTCAAATGTATCCGATGAAAAACCGAAGGAAGAGGAAAAGCCAACTATATCCAAGGATAGCACTGGATTGATCTTTAGGATTCAAATTGAAACTTCGGATAAAAAATTAGCTGCCAATTCAGCTCGGTTCAAAGGATTGGAAATTTTTGAATACCAAGAAAATAGGTTATATAAATATTGTACAGGACTTTTTCAGCATGATTTGAAGACAGCAAAAGAATACAAAATTGAACTCATTGAAAAGGGATTTAATAATGCATTTGTAGTTGCTTTCTTAAACGGAGAGCGAATTAGTATTGAAAAAGCTATTAAATTAGCAGAAAAATAGAATTTTGAAGTATTCAAAAGAGATAAAAGCAGGAATTATAGCCATCATTTCCATTGCTGTATTGGTAGCTGGAGTGAATTTTCTCAAAGGGAATAGCTTTTTCGGGGGGGATGATAAGTACTACGCATTCTTTCCAAATTCAGGTCAATTAATGGTTTCGAGTAATGTTACATTAAACGGAGTTGTTGTAGGTAAAGTAATGGATGTAACGTATGTTTCCGGAAATTCGGTAGATAAGCGCGTAAGAATAACATTCAGTGTTCAAAATAGTGATGTGAAATTACCGAAAGGAACGGTTGTAGAAATAGGCTCACTCGATTTACTCACAAAAGGCTTGTTGATTCAAGTTCCAGTTGATATTTCCAATGGGAACTATAAACCGGGTGAAACGCTTCCAGGAAGACTATCTGTAGACATGATGTCGCAGGTAAAGTCCTATGCCGATCCTATTTCTCAGCGGCTACAAGCAATGATGAGTTCTATCGATAAAATGGTGGTTTCACTCTCCGCTTTTTGGGACGAAACAGCTACATCTGAAATAGAGGGAAGTTTGAAACAAGTTAAATTCACAATTCAAAAACTTGGAAATGTAGCCCAAGAATTGGAAGGATTTGTGTCTGAAGAGAAGGTTCATTTCGGACACATCATGAATAATGTAGAAAGTATTACAACTAATTTGAAGAAAAGCAATGATCAAGTGACAGCAATAATCGGAAACACGCGAAAGATTTCAGATGACTTGGTGAGTGCGGATTTCAAAGCTGTAATTCTCAATGCGGAAACGACCTTGAAAAAGTTGAATAATGTACTTGCTGAAATCGAAACGGGTAAGGGTTCTGTTGGAAAGTTATTGCATGATGAAAAGCTTTACACAGAACTCGTTGAAACCAATAATGAATTACAAAACCTTGCTTCTGATTTGCAACTTCACCCCGAGAGGTATATTCATTTTTCAGTGTTTGGAGCCAAAACGAAGGGAGTTCCGCTAACAAAGCAGGAGGAGAAAAAGTTAAGAAAAATATTAGACAGTATTCCTGAATAAAAATATTATGATTAGTTCAATATTATTTACATGCCTTTTAATCATTGCCTTTGGGTTATTTGGTTACAACATTTGGAAAGTTCGTTACAACATTTTACTTGGTCAAGAAATAAATCGTTCTGATAATGCCGGGGAAAGGTGGAAAACCATGCTATTGGTCGCACTCGGTCAAAAAAAGATGTTTACACGACCAATTGCTGCCCTTCTTCATCTTGCGTTATATGCCGCATTTGTTATTACTCAAATTGAATTAATCGAAATCATTGTAGATGGATTTTCTGGCAGTCATCGCTTTTTCCGAGAAGCTCTTGGAGGATTTTACACATTTATTATCAGTTTCATAGAAATTCTATCAGTAGCTGCTTTCTTTGGAACATTAGCGTTTCTTTGGAGAAGAAACATTTTGAAATTACCCAGACTTAGCATGCAAGAACTCAAGGGTTGGCCAATGAAAGATGCCAATCTGATTTTAATAATGGAAATCATTTTGATTTGTTTCATTTTTACAATGAATGGAGCAGATGAAGTTGCAAAGAATTTACAATCCAATGAAAGTTATGGTTTTGCAATTAGTCAATTTGTAGGGCCCTTGGTTTTTGGAAATATAAAATCCATCGAAACGCTGCATTTGTTGGAGCAGATTGGGTGGTGGGGACATTTAGTCATGGTATTTACATTTATGAACTACTTACCTTATTCCAAGCATTTTCATATTTTCTTGGCATTTCCTAATACCTTTTACTCCAACCTTGAGAAGAAAGGCAAGTTTTCCAACATGGAGTCAGTAACCAATGAGGTAAAATTGATGTTGGATCCCAGCGCTGACCCGTATGCCGTTCCTGCAGATAGTGATGCATTACCTAAGCGTTTCGGAGCCAAAGATGTAACCGATTTAACTTGGAAAAACTTGTTGGATGCCTATACTTGTACGGAATGTGGTAGATGTACTTCTTCCTGTCCCGCAAACTTAACCGGTAAGAAATTGTCGCCTCGGAAAATCATGATGGATACACGCGATCGTTTGACCGAAGTGGGAGAGAATTTCAGAAAACATGGAAAAGAATATTCCGATGGTAAAAGTTTACTCGGAGATTATATAACAGAAGAAGAAGTTTGGGCATGCACAAGTTGTAATGCTTGCGTTCAAGAATGTCCGGTAAACATTGATCCCCTTTCAATTATTGTTGATTTAAGAAGATTTTTAGTAATGGAAGAGTCAAAAATCCCAACTGAATTAACGGGTATGTTGACTAATATAGAAAACAACGGTGCTCCGTGGCAATTTTCACCGAGCGATCGTTTAAATTGGGCAAATGAAGAATAAAGAAAATCAGTTAATCGATTTAGTTGAAAACGGGAAGCATTTATCACCCGTTTTACCAGAGCATGTAAAAAATTATTTGATTGACATCGATGGTACAGTTTGTGACGATATTCCGAATGAAGAACCGGAACGCATGGAGACAGCAGCACTCTATCCGGACGCTTTAGAAACAATTAATGGTTGGTACGAGCAAGGTCATATCATTACCTTTTTTACCTCTCGATTGGAAAGCCATCGCGAAGTAACCGAAAGATGGCTCGATAAACACGGGTTTAAATACCATGGCATTTTAATGGGAAAACCACGAGGAGGCAATTATCATTGGATTGACAATCATATTGTTAGAGCCACAAGATATACTGGTAAGTTTACCAACCTGATTGAAAAAAGTGCAAATGTTCAAGTTTTTGAAGACTAAATTATGAGTTTGAAAGTTCCAACAATGGCAGAAATGCTTGCAAGCGGTGAAACACCTGATATTCTTTTTTGGGTAGGATGTTCGGGTAGTTTCGATGATCGAGCCAAGAAAATAACCAAAGCAGTCGTTAAAATCCTGAATCATTGCAATGTGAAATTTGCAGTTTTAGGAACCGAGGAAAGTTGTACGGGTGATCCTGCTAAGCGAGCTGGCAACGAATTCACCTTCCAGATGCAAGCAATGATGAATATTCAAGTCTTGAATGGTTATGAGGTTAAACGTATTGTTACTGCTTGCCCACATTGTTTCAATACGCTGAAAAACGAATATCCTGAACTCGGAGGGAATTATGAAGTAATTCATCATACGCAATTGATCCAAGACTTAATTAATACAGGAAAATTGGCCTTGGAAGGAAAGCAGACATTCAAGGGAAAAAAAATAACTTTTCACGATCCTTGTTATCTGGGACGTGCGAACGATGTGTATGAGGCACCACGCGCACTTATTGAAAAATTAGATGCAGAATTGGTAGAAATGAAGCGTTGTAAAACCAACGGTCTTTGTTGTGGAGCCGGTGGAGCTCAAATGTTCAAGGAGGCTGAAAAAGGGGATAAAGAAGTTAATATCGAACGAACCGAAGACGCTTTAGCTGTAAATCCGGCTATAATCGCGACAGGTTGCCCATTTTGCAATACGATGATGACAGATGGAATCAAGAATTTTGAAAAAGAACAAGAAGTCAAAGTTTTAGATGTTGCTGAACTCATTGCTAATGCTGCCGAACTTTAAAAATTTATTCCCGGAATTACCAAATGAAAGTCGCGTTTGGTTATACCTTGCTAATCGAAAATTAGATAACACTGAGTTGTTTTTTGCCGAGGAACAACTTTCAGCTTTTTTAACAAGTTGGAAAGCACATGGTAAGAATTTAAAATGCAATGGGGCATTTCTTTTTTCACAATACCTTGTTTTAAGCATAGATGAAGATGTTGAATCTGCTTCGGGTTGCTCTATTGATAGTTCCGTTCGTTTCGTTAAAACTCTTGGAGATGAATTAAAAGTTGATTTTTTTAACAGAATGAATGTTTTATCATTCATTAATGAAAACCAAACACAAGCCGCGAACTACTTTGAAGTGACGAAGGGAACAAATCCCTATCTCAACCCATTAATTCAAACACTTGGTGAACTTCGTTCAAATTGGATTATAATTCCAAATTAAGGTTTTTGAAGACTAATACCATTTATCTATAAAAGGTAAATACTTTTTATTTAATAGTTTACCCAGAAGGTATATCCAAAACATTAATAGAATCGGAAAAACGATAAAACTAAGTTTATTAAAATCCCAAGCCGCCTTCAAATCCAAATGAATTAAATGCATTATTCCCCTGGTCAATCCACACCCAAGGCATCTTACATCAAAAATTTGAACCGATAAACACATAGATTCACCTCTATCAAAAAAATTTGCGGGTAGAGTTAGTAATAAAAAAGGTGTTCCCAATATCAAAATCAAGAACACCTTTGAAATGAGTTTAGTCTTATTATTTGCCTCCAAGAATAACGATTAATGCATGAATAACTCCCGGTAAACCACAAAGTAACGTTAAAATTAGATTTAGTGTGCAACGTGGGGTCCAAGATCCCTCATATAAATAAACTGCTAGTGGTGGAATAAAGAATGACAGTATAACATACAAAACCGTGTCATCGCCTCTTGATGAAGACTTTTGATAAACTTGTTCTTTTATTTCTAATCGTTTTCCAACTCGATGTTTTAGATTGGAATGCGATTTAGGCGATTTGTCAATTGTTTTTTTCGAATTATGTGATGCAATTCCTAAAGCTTGCTGATTGTAATTTGTCTCAATATTCAGTTCAGATTTAGGCTGAATAGTACCATCTGTTAAAATTAATTCATCTGAATTTAAAGCAACGTCTTGAATCTCCACATCAGAATAGCTTACTACTGCTTTCTCTTGTATTTTCTTTTTGGCTTGTTCTTTGGCTAGAGTTTCATCATTTGTCTCTGATTCTGAGTTAATGGATTTCTTGTTATTCTTCATTTTAACCGAGGAATTGTTCCAGTTAACGTTTAAACCAGTTCTGTGATAACGACGTTCCACTGAGCAAGAATTGATTAGAAAGGAGCCCAATATTCCGGCAAGCATAAATAGTTTTACATTTTTCATAGTTTTACATTTGGAAAATCTAATATAGAGAATAAAACTATATACAGTTTCATAAACCATAAAATATTTGAAACAATTTATATGATTTGAAAAAAATGTGATATTGGAGTAAATAAACAGAAACTACTTTAGTTGGACATTATCTCAATAAATCAGAATTACCCGTTATTTTTGCAAAAAAATAAACAGATGGCTGACTTTAAAAATTATTCTTTTCAAGGTAAAAAAGTATTAATTCGTGTGGATTTCAATGTGCCATTGGATAAGGAAACATTTGAAATAACTGATGATAAACGGATTCGAGCTGCATTACCTACTTTAAATCACATTTTAAATAACGGTGGAAGTATAATCATAATGTCTCATCTCGGTCGTCCGAAAGAGGGGCCGGAGGATAAATTTTCACTTCGACACATTGTAAAAGGAATTGAAAAGAACTTAAATCGATCCGTTCAATTTGCTAATGATTGTATAGGTAATGAAGCTGTTGAAAAAGCAAAGAGGCTTAAATCCGGAGAAGTTTTACTTCTTGAAAATGTTCGTTTTTACAAGGAAGAAACAAAAGGTGATTTGGATTTTGCCAGAAAACTTGCTGATTTAGGCGATTGCTATGTCAATGATGCATTTGGAACAGCACATCGCGCTCATGCGAGTACCACACAAATTGCAGACTTTTTTCCAACTGATAAAATGGTCGGATTTTTAATGCAAGCAGAAATAGAAAGTGCGAAAAAGGTAATGGAAAATACCCAACGACCTTTCACTGCTATTGTTGGTGGAGCAAAAGTATCAGACAAGGTTTTAATAGTTGAGAATTTACTAAATGTCGCGGATCACATAATTATTGGTGGAGGGATGGCTTACACGTTTTTCAAAGCTAAAGGAGGAGAAATAGGAAATTCACTTTGTGAAGAGGATCGTATAGAAACCTGTCGTGAGATTTTAGAAAAAGCGAAAGCGAAAGGAGTCCAAATCCACCTACCGATTGACTCTGTTATTGCCGATAAGTTTGCAGAGGATGCATCAACCAAAAATTGTGATAGTAACACCATTCCTTCAGGTTGGATGGGACTTGATATTGGTGAAAAATCAATTTCATCATTTATATCTGTGCTGTTGAAAAGTAAAACGATTTTATGGAATGGTCCAATGGGTGTTTTTGAAATGACTCCTTTTTCGAAAGGAACAAAATCCGTTGCAGAGGCTGTTGCTGAAGCTACTAAAAATGGAGCTTATAGTTTAATTGGGGGAGGAGATAGTGCAGCAGCTGTTCAAAAATTCGGTTTTTCTAATCAAGTGAGCTATGTAAGTACGGGAGGAGGAGCCTTACTCGAATATTTTGAAGGAAAGGAGTTGCCGGGAATCTCGGCAATTTTAAATTAGTTATGGTTTTCGAAACCGCCAAAGGCAGCAACTCAGGTTAATAATTCATGTTTCAAGTGCAAGGATATAGAGCTGTTTTATTGAAAAAGGTGCATCTTAATATTTGAAATGCTTGGTTTTGTTTAATAGCCAGAAAAGGATCATCTTCTTCGTTGCAGTCATATTAACATATCTGTATACGTCTTTCGGAACCGCACTTAGTCCCGCATGGTCATCGTGATAATCCTTTATGAATTTTTACCTTTGCCGCAATTTTCTGGTCAGGAAAACCTAGTCAAGCAATTTCACAATATCTTTCAATCGATTCGAATATCCAGCTTCGTTGTCATACCACCCTACAACTTTTACCAAATTTCCCAAAACAGAAGTTAAACTCGAATCAAAAAGACAACTATAAGGCGAATCGATTATGTCAATTGAAACAATCTGGTCTTCGGTATAACCAAGAATGCCTTTTAAATCCTTCTCAGCCGCCATTTTAAACGCTTGGTTAATTTCCTTGGCAGATTTTGGACTTGAAGAGTGAATGGTCAATTCAGTTAATGAGCCATTGATTACGGGCACACGAATACTTCCGCCGGTAATTTTTCCTTCCAGTTTCGGAAAAACCCTGGAGATTGCTCTCGTAGCTCCAGTTGTTGTAGGAACAATTGAAGTTGCCGCTGCTCTCGCTCTTCGTAAATCACGATGAGGTGAGTCATGGAGTCTTTGATCGGATGTATAACTATGTATAGTTGAAAAATGACACGATTCTATGGGCATGAGATCGTACAAAACCTTCAGCATAGGAGCCAAATTATTGGTTGTGCAAGATGCATTTGAAATTATCTCATGTTTTTGGATGATATCCAAACTGGATACTCCCAAGGTAACGATTGGTACAATTTCATCTGCTGCGGGTGCAGAAATAATTACTTTTTTAGCTCCTGCTTTCAAATGACCGGTTGCTAATTGCTTTGTCAGAAAAAAACCACTTGACTCAATTACAACCTCAACACCATAATTTTTCCAAGGAATCGACTGCGGATTACTCTCATGTGAGAAATGAATTTCCTTCCCATTTTCAAAAACCACTTGATCTCCTTTTATTTGGAAAGCTAGTGGAAAGGTTTTGTGAACGCTATCGTATTTGAGCAAATGCATCAATGTTTGCGTATCTGCAGGATCATTGATGAGTGAAATATTCACTTCACTATCTTCCAACATCAAACGCGTGAAAAAACGTCCAATCCGTCCAAAACCATTAACCCCAACAACCTTCATTGCGTTTTTTTCTGTAAAATTAAGAAAGTGTTCATTACCGGTCACGAATTTAAAACAAACTAAAACAAACTAAAACAAACTAAAACAAACTAAAACAAACTAAAACAAACTAAAACAAACTTTTAAATTATAAACGCGATATCTTTTGTAACAGCAAAAAGGTTTATCAAATTCTTTAAAATTGTGATTTCAAATAGTAATGTGCAATTTATTGTTGGATTATCAAATCCTGCTGTATCTTTCCAATGGCAAAGTAATCCTTCAAATATTGGTTGGGTAAAATCTATCTGATAATACAAATTATAATGGGGTAATTAATGATACGCTTGTTGTTTCAAACTTGCAATTATCTAATCATACCCAACCTTTTCGAGTTTTGGCTTGTGGAGATACCTCCAACATCGCTACTATCCAAATCGTTGATACCTGCATTACGAGCTTAACAGTTAACGATACACTTTTAACTACTGTAGGGCTTGCTGAAAAACTCGAACCTATTGATTTATAGCAATATAAAGCAGTAATTGAGATTACAAGCGCAAGGTTTTCGAGTTGTTTTCTGGAAAAAACGTGCATCTCGATTTTTGAAATGCATA
>JBIIVA010000171.1:0-5206 GCA_044339705.1 Crocinitomicaceae bacterium | reverse complement strand
TTTGATTAAAGGATATTCATTTCCATCTTCCCACTGAATCGTTTCTTTACTCGCCGCACAAGACGGACATATAAATGAATAGTCATTTGACATGTCTTTAAATACGACTAGTCTGTAATCTTCTGGGTGTATGTCTTTTTTCATTTTCTATTCTTTCAAAAGGAGTGCAAATTTAATGAAATGTTTTTGATAAACAAGTATTCACCTAAAAATATTTCAACCCTTTATAAGTTCTTACCAAATTAATCGGCATTTCCAACTTCAACATGATTGTAGCCAAGCGCAGCTAATTTCGGAAGGATATTTAAACATCAATGAGAGCTCGGATTCAGATTTTGAAGATCCAAAACTCCTTCTTAAAATGGCATCATTCAATCCATATCCAAATAAACGTAAAACGTAAAATGTAAGTGAATTGTAACTATAAATCTTTTGAAAAATTAATTTCAACGAATAGCGTTCAAGTAGCGTTGCAAATTAGGATTTTGTAAAAGCTCATCTGAACCGGCAATGTAAACGCGTTTAACCTTAGAGCTTTCAATCCATAAACCTAGACTTGATAATCCAACCATCAAAGTTCCATTAATATCAATTTTATGAATTGCCTTTTGTTGCTTATCAAAAAATGCTTTTATTTCTTGAATTTCTTTGAGTAAGTTTTGATTTTCGTTAATTATTAGAAGACTATCCATATCTTGAAATTGATCTTGAAATTTATCAGTAACCAAAACAATTTCATTCGCCTTATCAGCTACCCACGTGGATATTACCTCTGAAAATTTTGAACCTCCTTTAAGATAAACTTTATCAAATTTCATTTTATCCGACCAAATCGGCTGCAAAGATAATTTTTTGAAGCAATTTAAAGACTAAAAAAGTGATTAATATCCTAAAATCTTCAAATAATCTTGAGCTGTTTGCTCCTCACTAAATACATCGGTTTGAATTTTCCCATCTTCATCCCGATTAATGAGAATATGTTTGGGCTCAGGAATCAAACAGTGTTTTAATCCACCAAAACCTCCTATTGTTTCTTGATAGGCACCCGTGTTAAAAAATCCGATATATAACGGATGATTTTTATCAAACTTTGGCAAATAGATGGCATTTGAATGCTGTTCAGAATTATAATAGTCGTCACTATCGCAAGTCAATCCACCGAGTAAAACTCTTTCATAATCATCATTCCAACGATTAATCGGCAACATAATGAATCGCTGATTGATCGCCCATGTATCTGGTAAATTCGTCATGAAAGATGAGTCAATCATGTTCCATTTTTCTCGGTCGTTTTGTTGTTTTTGATGTAAAACACTGAAAATTGCTCCTCCGCTCTCCCCTACTGTAAAACTTCCAAATTCAGTAAAAATATTTGGTTCAGGAATATCGTTATCAGTACAAACGCGTTTGATCTGAGTTAAAATTTCTCGAACCATGTATGCGTAATCAAAATCAAACGCTAATGATTTTTTGATTGGGAATCCCCCTCCAATATTTAAGGAATCCAACTCCGGACATAATTTCTTCAAATCACTGTAAATACGAAGACATTTGGTTAATTCATTCCAATAATAAGCCGTATCGTTGATACCTGTATTGATGAAAAAATGAAGCATTTTAACTCTTACTCGAGGATTCTCCTTCAATATAGCCTTGTAAAAAGGAACTATTTCCCTGTATCGAATCCCGAGTCGCGAGGTATAAAACTCAAATTTTGGCTCTTCTTCCGATGCTATTCGAATTCCAATATTCAATTCTTTTTCTGTCCCATCAATTAATCGCTGTAATTCATCGATGTTATCTACGACTGGGATTACTTTCAAAAAATCATTTTCGATTAATTGAATTATATTATTCAGGTATTGATCCGGTTTATATCCATTACATATAACATATTTTCCCTGCTCTAACTTACCTGTTTCAACGAGTTTATTCACGATATCAATATCAAAAGCAGAGGAGGTTTCAATATGGACATCATTTTTTAAAACCTCGTCCAATACAAAAGAAAAATGACTGCTTTTTGTGCAATAGGAATAGTAATATTTTCCCGCGTATCCCAAGTTATTGATCGCCTCGCGAAACCAACTTTTTGCCCGTTGAATATTATTCGATATCTGAGGCAAATAATTAAACTTTAATGGTGTTCCATATTCATTGATTAAACGCATCAAATCAATTCCATGAAAAAACAAACGGTCTTCTCTCAGATTAAATTCATTTTGAGGAAAATCAAACGTTTGGTCAATTAAATCAATGTATTTAGTTCTCATTTAAACTCTTGAAGCTCAGGCTACTTTTAACTTATTTTTACTAATTCGATTAACTTTTCTAATGGTCTGGCTACAACCGCTTTTCCGTCCCATACTACGATAGGACGCTCAATTAGTTTCGGATTTTTCACCATCAAATCAATGATTTCAAGATCATTCAGATTTTTTCCATGAATGTATTCTTTATATTCCGTTTCCTTTTTTCTGAGCAAATCAAACGGGTTAATTTTCAAATGCTTCAGGATCAACTTTAAATCAGTCGAAGAAAGGGGATTTTTTATATAATCAACCACTTCAAAATCGAAGGAGTTTTCCTTGAGCCAATCGAGAGCACAACGACTTTTGGAACAACGCGGATTGTGATAGAGTACCATGTCTATTTTAGGAAGGCAAAATTAGCGTAAAATCAATGATTTTCGAACTATTTTTTTTGAAATTAATAGTTGTTCAAAACTTCAATTCAATTTTATCATTTTCTACTTTTTTTGATAAACACTATTCTTAATTTTGGTTTGTAAAATTTCCAATGTCTTATCTCGACGAATTAAACGAAAGTCAGCGCGTTGCTGTTGAAAATATTTATGGTCCAACGATGGTTATAGCTGGGGCTGGATCTGGTAAAACGAGGGTATTAACTTATCGTATTGCCTTTATGCTCGAACAGGGAATCGATCCGTTCAATATTTTAGCTTTGACTTTCACCAATAAAGCTGCTCGCGAAATGACCGAGCGTATTTCAAATATTGTTGGCGGGCAAGAAGCGAAAAACATATCGATGGGAACCTTTCACTCCGTTTTTTCGAAAATCCTAAGATTCAACGCTGATCGAATCGGATTTCCAAACAATTTTACTATTTATGATACACAGGACTCCAAAAGCTTAATCAAGGATATTGTCAAAGAATTCAACCTAGATGATAAAACCTACAAGGCAAGTGGCGTTTACAGTAGAATCTCATCTGCAAAAAACAGTTTGATTTCACCTGAAGCATACATGTCTAACGATGACATTCAATTGGAAGATAGGCAATCTCGCAGACCAGAAATTGGAAGAATCTACCAAGCTTATGCAAATCGTTGTCAAAAGTCTGGCGCAATGGATTTTGACGATTTACTTTATTTTACGAACATTCTGCTCCGAGACTTTCCAGAAGTTCTCCATTATTACCAGCAGAAATTTAAATATATCCTAGTAGATGAGTATCAAGACACAAACTACGCTCAATATTTGATTGTTAAAAAATTAGCAGCGGGATTTGAGAATATTTGTGTAGTTGGTGACGATGCGCAAAGTATCTATTCATTTCGAGGCGCGAATATTCAGAACATTCTCAACTTCCGTCAAGATTATCCCGATTTCAAATTATTCAAACTCGAGCAAAACTATCGTAGTACCAAAAACATTGTTGAGGCCGCAAACAGTGTCATTAAAAAGAATAAAGACCAAATCAATAAAAAAGTTTGGACAGATAATATTTTGGGCGAAAAATTAAAAGTTGTGCGAACGCTAACTGACAACGAAGAAGGGAAAACGATTGCCTCTCGCCTATTTGAAACCAAGCAATCCGAAGGAGTTAGTTGGAACGACTTTGCAATTCTATATAGAACAAACAAACAATCACGTGCATTCGAGGAGGCATTGAGGAAGTTAAATATTCCTTATCGAATCTATGGAGGTTTATCGTTTTACCAACGCAAAGAAATAAAAGATTTATTGGCCTATTTCCGTTTGGCAGCTAATCCAAGAGATGAAGAAGCATTAAAACGAGTCATTAATTACCCCAAACGAGCCATAGGAAAAACGAGCATTGAAAACGTTATAATTGCTGCAAATCGATATAACGTATCTATGTGGGATGTAATCACCGATTTCAATCAATATCCTGCAGATGTAAATTCTGGAACGAAATCTAAAATCTACGAGTTTACTACTATGATTTCTAGTTTCAACGCACAATTGAATAAGTTGAACGCTTATGAACTTGCAGAAACAATCGCGAAATCTTCGGGAATATTGCAAGAACTCAGAGCCGAAAAAGATAAAGGTCCTGAGGAAGTCGAACGTCTTCAAAATATTGAGGAGTTATTATCAGGCATACAAGAATTCGTGAAATTGGATGGAACAGAAAACTTTCGTTCGCTTTCGGATTTCATGATAGAGGTTGCACTTCTTACAGATGCCGATGAAGATAAATCAGAAGAGCGAAATCACGTTTCATTAATGACCATCCATGCTAGCAAAGGATTGGAGTTTCCATACGTTTTTTTAGTTGGTTTAGAAGAAAATCTGTTTCCATCACAAATGGCATTGAATACGAGAAGTGAATTAGAGGAGGAACGCCGACTATTTTATGTTGCCGTTACACGCGCCATGAAATCATGTACGCTCTCATATGCTTCATCACGCTTTACTTGGGGACAATTAATCAGTTGCGAACCAAGTCGTTTCATCGATGAAATTGAGCCTGAATATTTACAATTTGAAACTCCTCAACGAGGAACAGGCAGATCGTTGATGGGAGGAGGTTTTGAGCGAACATTTACAGGTGGTTTGAATAAGAATTCAGAAATTCCACGTCCAAATTTGAGATCTTTGAATGACTTACAAGCAAAATCAAATTCTGTTAATTCAAATGATCAAGACATTAAAGTTGGATACAATGTGGAACACGATCGATTTGGCAAAGGAAAAGTCACGAAACTTGAAGGATCGGGCGCGGATAAAAAAGCAACAATATTCTTTCCGCATCACGGCAGTAAAACTGTTTTATTGCGTTTTGCCAACTTGAAAATAATAGAAGATTAATTATTTTGAAACGAATTGGTTTACTGTCAGATACACATGGTTATTTAGACCCTAAAATCAAGTCTTATTTTTCAGATGTAGATGAAATTTGGCACGCAGGTGATATCGGTTCCCTGAACGTATTAGA
>JBIIVA010000170.1:0-5253 GCA_044339705.1 Crocinitomicaceae bacterium | reverse complement strand
CAAAAAACGAAACAAAAAAACGCTAGCGCTGGAAAGATTCAACTACCCACATTTTCCTTGTTGCTAAAATTCCCGAAACTCTCCGCCGCGGCGGATCAAACAGCCGAAAATTTTAACGCAACTTCGTCGTGTGGGTGCCCAGTTTAATCTTTCAATGCGCGGGGATTGTGGAAACTTAAACTAAAAAATTACAACGGAATACTAATCCGAATTGTAGTTCCTTTATCGATTTCTGATTTCAACACAAAGACTTTTCCTTTGTGATACTCTTCAATGATGCGTTTTACCAGTGTTAAGCCAAGTCCCCAACCTCTTTTTTTGGTGGAATAACCCGGTTGAAAAATGGTTTTAAATTGTTTTGGAGTAAGACCTTTTCCGGTGTCGGTGATGTCAATATACACCCGTTCAGGAACCCGTTGAATTTCAATTGTAAGTTGCCCTTTTCCTCCCATCGCATCAACGGCATTTTTACAGATATTCTCGACAACCCATTCCATCAGTGCTGGATTGTGTAGCATGACAATCGGTTCCTCTTCTTTGACCTTAAAATCAATGAATATTTTGTCAGAAAGACGCGCTCGTAAATATTCCAAGTTATTACCAATTGTTACCACTAAATCTGCTTCAACCAATTTTGCCCCAGAACCTATTTTTGAGAATCGATCGGTGATTTTTTCCAAGCGCTCCAAGTCTTTGTTCATTTCTGTCACGACCATTTGATCACCTCCACTTGCCTCCAAATGCGCAACCCACGCCATCATCGAGGAAAGTGGAGTTCCCAATTGATGAGCTGTTTCTTTGGCCATTCCTGCCCAAACTTGGTTTTGCTCTGCCTTACGGAACGTAGAAAACATCAAATAACCAATGATTACAATTAAGCCGATAACTGAAAACTGAATATAGGGGAACCACGTCAATTGTTTTAATTCCGGACTTTCTTTGTAATAAAGCAACTTAACACCCGTTCCAAAATCAATTCGAATGGGAGGATTCTGCAGTTTAAATTCTTTCAAAGTTTTCGCCGCGTTTTTCTTCCAATCTTTTTCCGGTAAATTACTGACTTCAATTTGATCCGATTTTTCGTCAACCAAAATAACTGGGATTAAATTTGAATTATCAATCAAATCACGATTAAAGGAATTGATTAATGAATCACTTGCCTTTTCAAGTCGAATCAGCTCGTTGGATTCTCCATAAACAAATTGCATTTTAATGCCACCGAAAACTTCGATTTCATAGAATCTTCCCGCAGCAATCCACTCGGCGAGCATGCTCGTTTTCTGGACTTCAGACAACGTTGAATCCAAATTTTTTCCTTGGGCTAACTTTCCGTCTTCCGTCAAGATTGCAACGGGAATGTTTTTGTTGCTCGAAATAATATTTAAAGCAAAATCAATGTCCTGATTCATGTTCAAATCCGAAGGGTTCAAAATGGTTCGCTGTGCATCAACGACGATTTGAATTTTTTGACGCTCCTTTTCCCGCAATTCATCAAAAATCTGATTCGTCAATTTTACCAATTCAACCTTTTTCCGAATGGCATCTGCCCATTGTTCCGCCTTGGCTTTCTCCCGTTGAGCAATTTTATCAATCATCTTATTGGAAACAAAAAGCGAAGCAATGATGATGGTCAGGGAGACCAAAATCAAAGAAATCTTCCAGCGTTGCTTGGACGAGTAAATATCCATTTTCACGAAAGTAGCAGTTTTTCAACCATTTCACAAACCTTATTCGAATCGAAGTAAGAAGCTCTTTTTTTAAGTTCAGCCGAACTGAAGAACACCTTTCCAGAAGCAGCTAAATCAAATTTTTTGGCTAAATCTTCTGCGGATTTTGTTTGATATAGCAGACCTAGTTCGCCAAAATTCAATAATTCTGGAGTTCCTCCGGCATTGCTTCCTATAACAGGTGTTCCTTGCGCCATTGATTCCAAGGTCACCATTCCAAAAGTTTCAGAATCGGAAGTCATCAAGGTAAAATCGAGCGCATTGAAAACCCGAAACGGATTCTCCTGAAAGGGCAGAAAATGAATTCGATCTTGCAAGTTGAATTCGTGAACTTTCTTTCGAATAAATTCGTCATAATCATTTTTATTGTCTTTGGTTCGTTCGCCAACAAAAAACACTTCAAAGTTCTTGTTTTCCATTCGCTTCATTGCTTCAATAACTAATTCGTGGCCTTTCAAGAGATCAAATCGTCCGACCAAACCAAAATAAGTTGCATCTATATTCCAACCCAACTTTTTTCTTGATTCAGCTTTTGTTTCTGTTGAAACATGGTTAAGGCCAATACCGGATGGAATAACATTAATTTTTTCAGGATTCACATACGAGTTTTCAAGAACTTGCTTTTTCAGATGTTCCAACGGACAATTCCATGAGGTAAAAAACGAATACCTCAACGTTCTAAAAAACTGCTTTTTCGGCGCACCAAATTCCATTTCCATGAAATAGTGTGTTTTTATTTTTCGCTTTGATAAAAATGAAACAGATGCTGCTAAACTCATGTCGCCCGTTGCTCTTACAATCAAGTGATTAATTTGGCATTCACGCAGCGATTGAATAAGTCGCCATGCTTGAATGAAATCGTAGTAGCGTCTGTGTTTGGTAATAAATCGCGTGTTTAATTCCCATTCCTTCGCTTTGATTGCCGTTGGCGAGCTGCCTAAACAAAAAATCGTGACTTCGTGTCCACGGTTTTTCATCCACAGCGCATTACGTAATTGGTTCATTTCCAATCCACCCCAACCCATTGTGCCACACAAATAAGCAATTCGTAACTGCATTTATTTCAAAATAGATTCGAATTTATGGATTTAACCTAACTTTGAGTATGTTTTTGAATGTTTTATCAAAACCAATTGTCGTTTTTTTTGTCACTTTTTTGGCAATTGCATTACCCTTGTTTCTTTTACCGATCAATCTATTTCCTGGAGAGGCAATTCAGCAAATTGGAACAATCGAATATCCGGTTAAATTTCCAATGAGTTTGTCTTATTTAATTGGCATTGGATATGATCCAGCAGATTTGGAAGGTATTAAAGATTTTTATTTGCTACCTCAAGGATATGCATTGGCTTTTTGTTTGCTAATTGGGCTTCCAACTGTATTAGCTTTTCGGGCTCATCTTGCAAGAAAGAATCGATGAAAAATTAGCTTTTAACCTTTCTTTCATTATCCTTTGTTTTTCGATTATTTCTGGTAGCTGTCTTTGTCAAAAAATGGAAGAATTATCCGATGTGAAAATTAAGGATAGCATATACACGATCGTAGATGAAGAAGCTGAATTTCCTGGTGGAAATGTTTATTTGTTGAAATTTATCCAAGAAAATTTGATCTATCCAGAAGACTATGGCAACATTGATGTAACTGGCAAAATTTATGTAAAATTCGTTGTTAGTAAAACTGGGATATGCACTGATTTTCAGATTTTGAGAGGGAAAGAGGATTCCAAGTTGGTAAGGTCAGCAATTGAAATGTTGGAAAAAATGCCTAACTGGAAACCTGCAAAAATGAATGGAAAAGAAGTTGATTCGTATTTCATTCTTCCTATTTACATCGATTTAGAGTATAATTTGAAATCAAATTTTCAAACATAGTGACTTAAAATCCGTTCGGTTAGCATTCCAACTAATCTTTTATCGAGTTCTTTTTTGTTTTTCAAATACGTGTTAAACTCATCATTCGTCATAATTCCGCAAATTTGCCCAATGAGAAAATATTTGAAGTTAACTTGAGTAATAAAAAACTGTTTGATTACCGTTCGTTTTTCCTGAATGGTGCGTGATTTAGAGAATTGTTTTTGGAAGAGATCGTGGCTTTTTGTGAGTTGAATAATAAGCGTGTGCTGGTATTTTAAAATAGGTCTTAAAACCAAATTTTGAAATGTTTCTATCCCACTGACTGTTGTTTCCTCGGTAAAAACCTCAGGTCGCAAACTTATAAGTTCTGAATCATCACGCATTTATTGTTAACAATTCAACTTTCCAGCTGTTCGAATTCAATGAAAGAAATTGGATTCACATACTGATCCAGGTATTCAACTGTTCTAACTTCATCCGCATTTCTAGTGAAAATAACTTGTCTGCATTTAGGCAAACTTTCTGCGATTCTTGAGATATAACCTCGATTTCCTGTCCGCATCAATTCATCTATTTCTAAAACCATAAAAACTTTAAGTTTGCCTATGTTAAAGCCATTTTGAAAGTACAATTCACAAATGCGTTTGGCTGTTCCAATAATGATTTCGGTTCCATCAAAAAGGTCATTTCGCTGCTTTAATTTGTTGCCTTTTTCGTGAATCAAATCTACCGTTAAATCCTTGCTTTTTGCCATTTTCAAGATAGAATCATGAATTTTTACAGCAGTGGCAACATCTTTACAAATCACAATGGCACGAGGTGATCCTTCTTGCGGTTCAGGAACAAACTCCAATATCAAGTCTGGAATTAGTGCCTCGTATTCATCCGGTTGAGCAATTCCAAAAACGGATTTACCTGAACGTACCAATTTCAACAATGCGGAAAAGTTGTTATTTTCAAATTCTTTTTCCATTTATTTCAATTTTGGATTATTCGCGTGCCGCTCTTTGTCGCGATTGGTTTTCTTTGATAGGTTTTTTTTCAAAGCTTCTTCCAAATTAATGCCAGTTTGGTTGGCAAGACAAATCAGCACAAAGAACACATCTGCTAATTCATCACCCAAATCTTTATTTTTATCACTTTCCTTTTCACTCTGTTCACCATATCTCCGAGCCATAATTCGAGCCACTTCACCCACTTCTTCCATGAGAATAGCAGTATTCGTAAGCTCATTGAAATATCGAACTCCAACTTCTTGAATCCAATTATCAACAATTTTTTGTGCTTCAGCTATTTCCATTCCTCAAAGTTAGAAAGATAAGTCGCGTTTTCCATTTCTTTTTTCGAAATTTGTTTCTATCAAATCAGTATATGGAAAAACTTCAGAATTTCATAGATGGCGCTTATTTGGCTCCAAAAAACGGACTTTACATCGATAATTACGAGCCAGCAACAGGGCAGATTTATTCCTGGATTCCCGATTCAGATTCGGAGGATGTTGATGCAGCTGTTGACGCTGCTGAAAAAGCTTTTCATCTTTGGTCAAACATGAGCGTTGAAGAAAGAAGTAAGATTTTAGTGAAACTTTCAGAGGGTATTGAAAAAAGAATGGATGAATTTGTGGTGGCTGAAAGCAAGGACAATGGAAAACCAATCTCACTTGCTCGACACGT
>JBIIVA010000169.1:0-5261 GCA_044339705.1 Crocinitomicaceae bacterium | reverse complement strand
AAAATATTGGCGAAACTGGTTTCATCCGGTAAAACTAAATTGAAATCCGTTTATGATCCTACGTGTGGATCGGGTTCACTCTTGTTGCGTGTGGCAAGAGAGGTAGAAGTAAGTGAGTTTTACGGACAAGAAATGAACCGAACCACCTACAATTTGGCTAGAATGAATATGATTCTTCACGGGGTTCATTACCGTCAATTTGATATTCAACAGGAAGATACCTTGGAAGAGCCCAAACATTTGGATAAACGATTTGAGGCAGTGGTTGCCAATCCACCATTTTCTGCTCAATGGAAAGGAGACAAAAATCCTTTGTTTCAGTCAGATGAGCGTTTTAGTCAATATGGGAAATTAGCACCTGGTGGAAAAGCCGATTTTGCTTTCGTTCAACACATGATTTTTCAATTGGGGGACAATGGAACCCTTGCGTGCGTTTTGCCACATGGTGTTCTTTTTAGAGGTGCCGCTGAAGGAAAAATTAGAGAGTATCTGATTAAGGATTTAAACTACATCGATGCCATCATTGGTTTACCGGCAAATATCTTTTACGGAACTTCCATTCCTACTTGTATTTTGGTGGTGAAGAAATGTAGAACTGCCGATGATACTATTTTATTCATTGATGCAAGCCAACATTTTGAAAAACAAGGAAACCAAAATGTATTGACCGATAGTCACGTAGAAAAAATAATTGAAACCTATCGCCAACGGACAGAGGAAGAAAAATACAGTCACCTGGCAACATTGCAGGAAGTGGCTGAAAACGATTACAATCTCAATATTCCTCGTTATGTAAACACGTTTGATGAAGAAGAACTGATTGACATTAATGGGGTTGCAAAGGAATTGCGTGAGATGAACAGTTCTATGAAAGAAATTGATCAGAAATTGGCTGATTATTGTAAGGAATTGAACATTGAAATGCCTTTTTGAGATAGTTTTCCAAAAGCAAAAAAGATGATGTTTTAAAAAACTAAAAAATGACAGAAAGCAATATAATTATATTTCAAACGGAGGATGGTAAAACAAAAATTGAAACTAGACTTGAAGAAGAAACTGTTTGGCTCACTCAAGCTCAACTGTGTGAATTGTTCCAAAAATCCAAAACAACTGTAAGTGAACATATCAAGCATATTTTTGAAGAAGGCGAATTAGATTCTAATTCAGTTGTTCGGAATTTCCGAACAACTGCCGCAGATGGAAAAAATTACAATACAACTTTCTACAATTTGGACGTAATAATATCCGTGGGATATAGGGTAAAAAGTCATCAGGGCACAAAGTTTCGCCAATGGGCAACTGCAAGACTTCGAGAATACATCGTAAAAGGGTTTACCATAAACGATGAATTGCTGAAACAAGCAGGTAGTGGCAATTATTTTGAAGAATTATTGGCTCGTATTCGGGACATACGAAGTTCTGAGAAGGTATTTTGGAGAAAGGTCTTAGACATATATGCTACCAGTATTGATTACGACCCAAAACAGGAAATGTCTATTGAGTTTTTTCAAACGGTACAAAACAAAATGCACTGGGCAGCACACGGTAATACTGCAGCAGAAATTATTTACCAACGTATTGATGCAAAAAAGCCAAATTTAGGTTTAACAAACTTCAAAGGTATCAAACCCACAAAACAGGAAATTGAAATAGCTAAAAACTACCTGAATGAAGAGGAATTAAATGTGCTGAATCGAATGGTTACAGCATATCTGGAATTAGCTGAGTTACAAGCACTCAACCGCAAGCCAATGTACATGAAAGATTGGATAGATCGCTTAGACGATTTTTTAAGAATGACAGGAAATGACATTCTGCATCATGCAGGAACTGTAAGTCATCAAAAAGCACTAAAAAAAGCCAATGATGAATATGAGAAGTATAAGAAAAAAACGAATAACCAACTTTCAGAGGCTGAAAAACATTTTGTAAATCAGATAGAAAGTACTGCTAAAAAGTTGAAGAATAAAAAGTCTTAAAAAAATGAGTCAATTAATACATTTATTACGTTGGGAAGAGCAAGTCTTTAGAAAAAACATATCCATAAAAGGGGTTAATGAAAACAAAAAGCCAAAATGGTTAACACGTTTCAAAATTTTATATGCAAAAATGCCTATTCGTTTACATATCTTTTTTTTGTGTAATAGATTTACGAACGCTTTATCTCAAATGATGAAACATAAAAAGATAAGTTATCAATTAAAGGGTTTGTACAACGAGTTGAATATTGAAATACCTTTTTGATATGTTGCAACCAAAATTGAGGTTTCCTGGGTTTGAAGGAGAATGGTTAAAAAATTCTTTAAGTAAAATTTGTGAAATTTCTTCTGGAGGAACTCCAAGTAGATTAGAACCAGATTATTGGCATGGTACAATTCCCTGGGTAACAACTACACTAATTGATTTCAACAATATTACTTATACAGATGAATTTATTACAGAAAAAGGATTGAAAAATTCTTCTGCAAAATTATTTCCTACTGGTACTATTTTAATGGCGATGTATGGACAGGGAAAAACTCGGGGTAAAGTTGCAATATTAGGAATTAATGCAACAACGAATCAAGCTTGTGGGGCAATAATCCCAAATTCTTCAATCGTCAATAATTTTTTTCTTTTTTATAATCTCTCAAAAAGATATGATGAAATTAGAGATTTAAGTAATCAAGGAGGTCAAGAAAATTTAAGTGCTGGAATAATAAAAAATCTTGAAATTAATTTCCCCTCCCTCCCCGAACAAACCAAAATCGCTTCGTTCCTTTCAACCGTTGATGAAAAGATTCAGCACCTGAAAAAGCAATTATCCCTTCAAGAGCAATACAAGAAAGGGGTAATGCAAAAGATTTTTTCTCGTGAGATTCGTTTTAAAGATGAAAACGGAAATGATTTTCCAGAGTGGGAGGAGAAAAAATTGGGAGAGATAGGATTTACTTTTAATGGACTTTCAGGGAAAACAAAAGAGGACTTTGGTAAAGGAATGCCTTATATTCAATACAAACAGATTTTTGATAACTCAAGTATTGATATTTCAAAATGTGATTTTGTAGAAATCAATGATTCAGATAAACAACAGCGAGTAAAATTCGGAGATGTATTTTTTACAGTGTCATCTGAAACTCCTAATGAAATTGGTACTGCCTCTGTTTTATTAGAAAATGTGGATGAAATGTACTTAAATAGCTTTTGTTTCGGTTTTAGACCAAATTCCATTAATCTAACTTCACCTTACTTTCTTCGATACTTATTTCGTAGTTCTAAATTCCGCAGTAAGATAATAAAGTTGGCTCAAGGAAGCACTCGTTATAACATGTCCAAATTAGGGTTACTTAAATTATCGGAGTATTTTCCTGCAATCCAAGAACAACAAAAAATCGCATCTTTCCTTTCTTCCATTGATGATAAGATAGAAAAAAACAAGGAACAAATCCGCAAGATGGAGTTGTGGAAAAAAGGGTTGTTGCAACAGATGTTTGTGTGATGGAGCGAAAGAAATTCTTTTTATTTATTGATGAAAGTGGAGACCACGGTTTATCCAAACTGGATCCATCTTTCCCTGTTTTCGTATTATGCGGATTGATTTGTTCCGAGGAAAACTATGAGCAAATGCGACAAAGAATTAATCTTCTGAAAAATAAACTTTGGGGAAATAAGGAAGTGATTTTTCATTCAAGGGATATTCGTAAACATGAAAAGGAATTTCAAATTTTCTTTGATTTAGAAAAGAAAAATACATTCTATACGAACCTGAACGATATTATTTCATCGAGTCCATATCGAATAATCGCTTCCTCAATTGATAAAGAAAAGTACATTAGAAAATATGGCAGATTGTCAAATGATGTTTACGAAGTGGCACTATCTTTCATAATTGAAAGAGCCATTTTTAGTTTAGATGAAGTAAAAGGATTTCAAAAACAATTGAATATTGTCATTGAAAAAAGAGGTAAAAAAGAGGATAAACAATTGGACGAGCATTTTCAAAGATTGATGGCACGGGGAACGGCTTTTATTTCAGTTGAGCGATTAAAAGAAGTAGATATATCAATTGATTTCATCGATAAAAAGAACAACATTAATGGACTTCAAATGGCTGATCTTTTGGCCTATCCAATTGCACGGTATGTAATGGAACCAAAAAGAGCAAATCCAGCGTTTGATGTGTTGGAATCAAAGATTTATAAAAAAAATGGAAAAAGATATGGACTTAAAAACTTCCCTTAAAAACAAAAGCCGAATTTCTTCGGCTTTTATTCGACCGGGGACACCCCAATCCTTTTATCTTGAATTAATCAATTCAATTTTACTCTACAAATATAATTATTCTTTTTAATATAACAATAGAAAATGACTACCCAACCAGAACTGCTCCTTGAAAACAATTTGGTGGACCAACTTAAAGGTTTGGGTTATCAGTATGTTGAAATTAAGGATGAATCAGACCTACTTGCAAATCTTCAAGAACAATTAGAGAAACACAATAAAACCAAATTTACAACCAACGAGTTTTTTCAGATTCTAAATCACCTCGGTAAGGGAAATATTTTTGAAAAAGCCAAAACACTTCGAGAGAAAATTCCAATTACGAATGAAAAAGGTCAAGTCAGACATATCGAGTTGATTAATAAAATTCATTGGTGTCAAAATACCTTTCAAGTTACGCAACAAGTGACGATGGAAGGTAGTTTCAAGAATCGTTACGATGTCACTATTCTAATCAATGGATTACCGTTGGTGCAAATAGAATTGAAAAGAAGAGGTCTTGAGTTAAAAGAAGCGTTTAATCAAACCAATCGATACGAAAGACATTCGTATGGTTCAGGTGTGGGATTGTATCAGTTCATTCAGATTTTTGTGATTAGTAATGGAGTTAATACAAAGTATTATTGTAACAACCCCATTAAAATGCGATCTTTCAAACAAACATTTTATTGGAGCGATAAAGAAAATCAACTCATTACCCAATTAAAAGAGTTTGCTGATCATTTTCTGGAACCTTGTCATTTGGCTAAAATGGTCACCAAATATGTTGTACTAAATGAAACGCAACAGTTATTGATGATTCTAAGACCCTATCAATTTTATGCAGTTGAATCAATTGTTGAACGGGTCAAGTCAACATCAAAGAACGGTTATATTTGGCACACTACCGGCAGTGGTAAAACTCTAACGTCGTTCAAGGCAGCTCAGATAATCACCGGGTTAGAAAGTGGATTGAAAGTAGTTTTTGTTGTAGATAGAAAGGACCTGGATTATCAAACAAC
>JBIIVA010000168.1:0-5267 GCA_044339705.1 Crocinitomicaceae bacterium | reverse complement strand
TGTTAGGCCTGCCGCTAGCGTTCATCCTGAGCCAGGATCAAACTCTCCGTTGTATAATAACTTCAAATTTTCAAAGGCTAAGAGATGTCGTTTCTTTCTTAAAACGCTGTTTCCTTATTTCTCAATATTTCAAAGAACTTCTTTTGAACATAAAAATCCCTACTCGAAATTTCTAAACTTTTTAATCCCTAAACTCAATTTACTCTCTAATCAATCCCAAAATCAATAACGTTTCATCGAAATCGGGGTGCAAAGATAAGTACTCTTTTTATTCTGACAATACTTTTTTTAAAGTTTTTTTTGAAAAAGATTTTAATTCACTTTTGAATCATTTCTTTAATACTTGAAAATTCTAAATTAGTTACGTGTAAAAAAGATTTATTTCTAAAATTTTGTGGAAATTATCAAATCGAGGTATCTTTGAATAAAAAAGTTATATTATTGGGCGAAAAGTATGACCTAGAGTCATTTTCTGATCAAGAACTAATCGATTTACACCTCCAAAAATTTGACAATCAAGTTATTGTAGAATTCTACAAACGCTAAGGAGATTTGGTTTTTGGAGTATGCATGAAATACTTGAAGCGCGCACAGAAAGCTGAAAATCTGACAATTGACATATTTGGAGATTTAACTCAAAAGATTAAAAATCATAAACCCGTACAATTCAAAAGTTGGCTTTACACGACTGCAAAAAATCCTTATTTGATGTTGTTGAGAAAGAATAATGGTAACAATACAAGTATTGATGATCAATTCGAAAAAACAGCCGGAGAAGATAGTCTTAGTTCGAAAGAACTTCTTGAAACTAAGCTAAAAGCTCTTGAAATCGTCTTAAAGAAACTGAATGAAAAACAAGCCTTTTGCTTAAAAGCCGTTTACCTCGAAAAACTTTGTTGTCAGGAAATCAGCAAAGCTCACTGACCAATTTTAATTATCTAATTATAATTTTCTTCGAAAATGGCTTGTTATCAATGAAGAAATGTACAAAGTAAACACCTGAATTAAAATCATTAGTCGAAAATTCAATTTGATTATTTCCAATTTGACCATTTATTCCGTATTTACTGAAAACGGACTTCCCATTTAAATCAACAACGTTCATTGCCATTTTTGCCATTTGATTCAAATCAAAACCAATAGTTACCTTGTTCGATTCATTATCAACGCCTATTTTAACATTGTTATTAAAGCCGACTACTTCAATTCCCGCAGAGCTTGCTTCAAATATCACATGCTGTGAAAGATAAATTACATCACCATTATCATTCCCATTGTTATTGGCTGCATTTGATGCAACGTAAAATGTCACGTCTCCCGTTCCCAATGAAGGTGCTGTCCATGTCCACGTCCATGCAGGAGCAGTGGTTGAAGTATTACTCGCAGAGGTATGATTCGCATATTTTTTTGCGTTTCCATTGATAGAGGTATTTCCTGCTTGACCAGTAAACGAACCTGCCATAGTATTTGATGTTGTTAAAGCGGTGGCCTGGAAACCTTTTTTAACAGGATTTGAGCTCATAATTAGAGATATAGTGTAACTCTGACCTGGAATATACTGGGTCACAGGAGCAGTTCCGTCAGATATGGTTAAAACATTTTCATTTGCTCCGTTTTGAGCTGATCCATTGTGACAGGACGTACAATTTTGTTCACCCGGAGCACCTGTTTTTCCCGGACCAACTCCCCCACTATTCAATGGTGCTTTGTGGAAGCCATTAAGATCAGTTAGTTCGGATTTAAATGCAAAAAAGCCTAAAGACAAGCAAATAAAAGAAATTGGAATAATTTTAGTTTTCATGTTGTGGGATTATATGGTTTAGAGTTTAATTATTTTTCATTCCTTGATTGACCCAACATTGCATTTTTTGAATCAAGCTATCTGGGAGCACAGGACCGCCTTCGGGCATTAGTTGATAACCATTTCCTTTCATTGAACCAATAATTGCGGCGTAATTTGATGAAATGTTACTGTGATTTGTTAAGGTATAACCATTTTGATTATCGTGACATCCGGTACAATTATTTTGAATTACTGGTAAAATTTCGTCATTGAAGGAAATGGTATCGGAACAAATTACTTCTGGATAAGGAACATTATCTCCAACTTTTTCTTTTGTGCAACTGGCAAAAGAAATTATTATGAATATGAGGGAAATCAAATAAATACTAATTCTCATCATTAAACAATATTGAATTTAAAGCCAAAAACACCACGCTAAAAATCAAATGAAGTGGTAGCACAAAAGTTGGATAAAACTCAGGAAATTCCAAACCAGGTAACTTGGCGGTAATGGGAATTAAGACACTCGTTATAGAAAAAAAAGCAAATAATGAATTGAAAATGATTTTATCGAATTTTTTCGACAATTTACCCAATCCGAAATACATCCCTGAAGCAACAAGTGAAAGAGAAACATCAACAGAAATGATTTTCCAATAGGGCAATGTGGCAGAAAAATCTAATAGATTTTGATTAAAAAAATATGCAAAAATGCTACTAAAAATTGCAGATAATGCTCCTGAAGTAATTCCAAGTATGAGATATGGTTTAAACATCACTTCTTGTCTGCTGGAACAACATAGGAAACTTTCATAATATCTGGAACCGCCTCACTTTTCTTGCCGACTTTAAATTCTATTCGATTCACATTAAACTTGCCTTTAAATGTGATTTTGTCTCCGGTTTTGATATAACTGGCAGGAATGGAGTATGTTTTCGTAATTCCTCGAATGGTTAGATCACCTGTAATTGTTAATTCATTATCCTTCTTTTCAACTTTCGTGGATTTAAATTTCATTTCTGGATATTTTTTAGCATCGAACCATTCCTGGGTCTGGGCTTTTTTGTTCATCATTCCATTACCCGTGTTGATGCTACTTACATCAATTTTTAGATTAAACTTTGATGAACCAATATTATTTTCATCAAAATCGATTTCTCCTTTGATTTCATCGAAGGAACCTGATGGATCTTTACTTTTAAAATCTATCGAATGACCTTTTTCCGAAACTTCAAAATGATCTGATGGAATTAAAGCAAGGGATGACGATAATACCAACAACCCGAAATAAATAAAACCCACTGCAATTTTTCTCATAATTTAAATTTTAGAAAGTAAATTTTCTACCAACGCAAAAACCAAACCGAAATTGACCTTTTAACCAACTTTCACTCGTGTAAGGAATGAACTGAGCTTCGCCTAATCCGCCTGAATTTGAAAGGTTAATGGTAAAACTATGTCCAAAAGTAAACCATTCTAATCCAAAAGATAAGCTATTTTTATACTGATCATTAGGTCGAAGGTCATTCATTTTAAAAACATGATAATATTCTCCTAAAACAGCGAATCGTGAAAAAAGTTTAACTCGAAAAGCACCTCCTAATGCAAAAAGTTCATTCATATCGTTTGACGCAACATAATTGCGGTGGATATAAGTTGGCATAAGAGATAATGATAGGTAATCACCGAAATGTTTTGCCAAGTTCAATTGGGTAAAATAAGAGAATCGGTGCGTGCTTTTGGGGAAATGATTCACTTGTGATTCATCAGCAGAAGCCTTCATGTATGTAAAAAAAGAACCTGCAATAGCGGTCAAGGAAACTGGAATTTCTCCCTTTTTTTGTCGAAAAATTCGATACTTGACAAATCCATCTAGCAAAGAACGATAAGGAGCTCCTGTACCTTTAGAACGCCCGAATCCTAGCATTAAATCATCAGTTACCCCATACTCCAAAGCTATTCGCATGTCCGATAGGTTATCAAATCCAAACATATTTTCCCAACCACCAAAATCTCCTGCCATATCTCCAAATCGATGCTCAATTCGCATGTCCATGAAGCCTTTTCCAAGTGTTTCAACTGAATGTCCATTAATTACACGTGTGGTAGAGAAGGTCTTCGGCTCATCATATTCTTCGAATATCGTATCTTGACAATAACATAGTTTTGAATTAATTATGAAGGTTAATGTGAAAAAACTGAAAAAATGTAATAAGTTGATTTTCATAATCTCAAAATTACAAACTTTGACATCTGTTTAAATTAAAATGTTGCACAGCCAAAACAATTTAAAATAAATCTAAATAAATGAATCCCCTTGAAAATTACTGGGTAGACGTAAATATTTGTTGGGTTTACGCCAAATTTTTACCCTTTCTCTTCATTCTTTTGTTTTCCTTGTTGTTGTTTTACTTTTTTCAAAAAAAAATTGTATCCAAAAATAAAATTTTGGTAACAATTACCTGCTTCATATTTCTAGTCATTCCATTTTCATCCTATTTTTATTTTTTTCCAGTTTACAGAGGCGACATATTCGATTTAGCTGAAAAACCTCAAACTAGCATTAAATTCTCAAAAAATAAAAAACTTGTCATTTTCGTACTACCCGATTGCTCATACTGTCATGAATCAAAATTTTTCATAGAAAAACTAATCAAAAGAAATCCAACTATTGAAATCGAGATTTGGATTTGCGGTATTGAATCAGATTCTTACTACGAATCCATAAAATCTCAAAAATTGAAAATTAGACCTTATTCGGAATTCAATAAAATTATTTCCTTAACTCAAGGCATTTTCCCAACTTATGCAATTTCAGAAAAGCAAAAACTAGTCAATAGTTGGACAAATCAATCATTTGGCGCTAGATCTTTGGATGAAATAGAAGCATTTTTCGAGGTGCATAAATAGTTCGTATTTTGTTGATATTATTCCTCGTTAATTGAATCCATTAAATAGTTGGTTTTTTAACTTTGTAGACTATGCGCAATTTCCTTGCCTTTTTTAGAAGATTTCGGGTATTTTTATTTTTCGCCTTCTTGCAGATAATTGCTCTTACATTCTATGTACGTTATTTATCATTTCCAAAAAATCAATATTTGACAACGGCTTCGGCCGTGACAGGAAAAGTGTTGGAAGTTGAAAACGATGTGACAAAACATTTTAATTTATCAAAAAATAACTCCGCACTTCAAATCGAAAATATAAAACTTCGAACCAAAATACCTCAAAGTTTATACCCGGTGGGTCGGAATTTGTACAAAATTGAAGATACAATCTACGAACAACAATACGAATACATTCCTGCAACCGTTGTTAATTCAAGTGTTACCAGAAGAAATAATTATTTCACGATCAATGCAGGTTCCAAACAAGGAATAAAAAGAGAAATGGGTGTTTTTTCAGATAAAGGTGTTGTTGGAGTAATTCATAATGTGAGCGAACACTACTCCGTGGTCAAAACCGTGCTAACGAAAGATATTA
>JBIIVA010000167.1:0-5367 GCA_044339705.1 Crocinitomicaceae bacterium | reverse complement strand
CGCAAATTGAAGCGGGAAATAACCAAAATATTTGCTCTGGTAATTCGATAACCTTAAGTGCATCAGGCGGCGTTCAATACAGTTGGTCTAATTCAGTTCAAAACGGTCAGCCATTTAGCCCGCTGCAAACAACGATGTATTACGTGACTGGAACTGATTTAAATGGCTGTGAATCAATTGATTCTGTTCTTATAAGTGTAACTCAAACTCCTGCTGCTGAATTTACTAGTTCCGTTTCAATCGGACAAGCTCCCTTGCCGGTTGACTTTACGAATTCGAGTACAAATGCAACTTCCTACCTTTGGGTTTTTGGAGATGGAAACTCAACGAATAGTAATGATTTATCCACTGTTAATAACATTTTTAATGCAGATGGAGATTATCCGGTTATTCTTGTTGCATCGAATGGATCTTGCATTGATTCAGCGACCTTAATCATAAGTGTATTTTCAGATCCTTGGATTTATATTCCGAATGTTTTCTCTCCGAATAACGATGAGGCCAATGAATTGTGGTCGATTCAAACAAAAAATATAGAACAGATTGAAGTAGTAATTTTGAATCGTTGGGGAAATAAAGTTGCTGAAATCAAAACATTAACAGATGGTTGGAATGGTAGAACTCCAAATGGAGATGAGGTAACAGCAGGGAGTTATTTTTATAAATACAAAGCAAAAGGATTTAACGGAGATGAATTGGATGGGCATGGCTTTTTTACGCTTGTTCGTTAAGTTGTTTTGCGCTGTATTGAATATGCGAATTAATAATTAAATTAAAAATAAAATGATCAATTTTTCAAAATTTAAAATAACCGTTGCGGTAATTTTTTCAGTAAGTGTACAAGTTGTATTTTCTCAATTGAGTATCACGAATCAGACTTCCTATCACAAAGCTAGTTTTGGCTCTATTTATGGCTCTCAAGAGGGTGGAACAATTGATAATGGTGGAGTAATTACCTTTTTTGTTCACAACGTAGGAAATGCACCTGATACTCTTTTAGAGGTGAAAATTAGCAAGTCGGGGATATACGACACCACCCATTTTATGATTACCTGGCCTAAGGAAATTTCTGCGGGTGGAAAAAGCGCGGTTTGTATTAAAGGCTTATCGACGCCTTTTGCAGAGGGTGATACCGTTTTACTCGAGGTACTCTCGACTACGGGATTTTCAGCTCAGCAAACTTTTATCAATAAAACTCCCGGGCTGCGACTTGCTAACATTATACCTTCACATGATTTAACAGCACTTTGGATTTACTTGCGAAATGATCAAACGACCAGTGTTGAATTTTCGGGATTGGAATTGAATGATCAAACTTTTCAGAACGGCAATCCGGCACTTACGATGATAGGAGGAAATTCGATTATTGAACCCAATCAAGTGGGAATTATAAAACTTCAACTTGGAAGCGGACAATTGTCAGCACTTCTTCCCCTAAACTTTAATGTTCGTTTCTACGATGGTGTTACTGAAAAAAATGTTTCAACTTTTCAACGATTAGTGCCTGCTGAATATCCGATAGGAACCTGGCATTCTCCACTTGCCAATAGCGATCAAGAAAACGGCCGGAAAATAATACGAAAACTTGCGGCCACATCTATTTTTGGTCCTAATGACGTATCAAATATGTCTGACAATTTGCCGGAGTATTACATGAAGGTTGTAAGAGAAGCTGATTTTTCAAATAACAACGCTTTTGATCCAAACCAGGCAGCACAATACGTTCAACAACACAGTGCAAATCCAATCTTTCATTACTGGAATGTGGATGATGAACCTGACTTGAATAATAAGCCAATCAAAGAGGAAATAATAAAGAACTTGGTTTACTGGAATAGTGACTCAAATACGCCGAGTTATGTGAATCTTGCATCTCAAAAGAATTATCAACGCTATGGATTTTTTACAGATGTTGTGAGTATGGATCATTACAGTGATGACGGTCCGCCAAATGTTATTCCCTTTCCCTATTGGTACACCGTTGAAGGAAGTGTGAGAGAGGCTATCGAATATACGGCTCAACTCAAGAAAAATACAGAGCCAAAACGAATGAACACGTGGTGTCAATTGATTTCAACAGCTTTCACCAATCAAGCCGAACCGCATGTCATTAACTTTCAATTCTGGTCGCATGTGGCCGAAGGAGCTAAAGGCATTCATTTTTTCACGGCAAAACCAAATCATCCTAATGAATATCCTCAACTATGGAAGGAAAGTGAAAAGTTAGTTTATCAATTGAATGGAATTAAAAATTTATGTCTTTACAGCGAACCATTTCAAGGCGTTACTGTAAATTCCGGGAATGTTATTGCAAAATCATTAGTTGGGTCGGATGCTATGACTATTGTTCTTTTAAATAACACCATTGATTACACATCGGTGAATGTTATAAATCACGCATGGACTTCAACCATCACATCCACGCCTTTTGATATTCAGTTTACTATTCCGGATTGGATTTCATTGGAACAATTTTATGAAACAACTTCAAATGGCAAAATTGAAATTTCTTCAATTACTAACATTAGTGGAAGGACTTACCGTATAACTGGAACAATAGATGCTCGAACTCGCGTTTTTGTAATTGGAAAAAATGATAACGAAGTTCCAAATACAATTACTGAAATAAATGTATCTGATTTGCAATCTCCGTCCGATTTTACCCTTTCGTGGAATGAGCCGCTTGATAATTTTGGTGTTAAAGGTTACTACATTAAAGCAGATAATTCAATCATTGATACCGTCATGGCTCCAATTTGGGAATCTGCTGAATTTGTGAATGGTTGTCTTGTGAATTCATTCAGCGTCATTCCTTTTGATGAGCAGCAAAATTTGGGCTTACCAACTTCTATTACGCTCGATTTGAGTTCTTTTGGTTCGGGGACTCCAATAATTTATCAAGAACCGGCTTCGCAATCGGTCAACGCTGGAACGTGGGCAAACTTTTCAGTTGCAGATTCAGCTGCTTCACAGTCAACTTTTGTTTGGCAAGTAAATACTGGCAATGGACCTTGGGTTAACCTTCAAAATAATGCAAATTATTCTGGCGTTTTCACATCAACTTTATCTGTTTATGGACTGCCCACTTTCAATAATTATTCCTACAGATGCATTGTTTCAGCTGGTTGTACTCAAAACGCAGATACCTCTAGTGCAGCAGTTCTGACCGTTGTTGGTCAATTATCAATCAATGAGTTGAGTGACTCAGAAATTAGTTTATTCCCTAATCCTGCGAATAATGTGATGACTATTTCATCCAACGGAGAAGCTCTTGGAAATGTCATTGTATTCAATCAATGGGGTGCCAAGGTTCAGGAATTTACCACCAAGTCTACAACCTATAAATTGAACATTTCGAATTTTGAAAATGGTATTTACCTTATTCAATTTCCCGAACGAGGAAGAGCTTTGAAATTTTTGAAAAGTTTGTGACATTGCGATAATGAAGCGAAAATAGATGTATATTTAATCATGAGTGAATGTTATTCATTTACTTAAAGCCTAAATCGGGTCCTAAACTCATCTTAATTACCAAAACAAATAAGAACCTAGCCATAATTTCTAGTTATATTTACCTATTTTTCGAAGTATGGAAAAGTATGATCTAGTTGTTATTGGTGGAGGTCCAGCGGGATACGCAGCGGCAATGCGTGGAATTGACTTTGGAAAAAAGGTATGCTTAATTGAAAAAGATAGGGTTGGAGGGGCCGGTGTTTATAACGGCGCTCTTTCATCGAAAACACTTTGGGAATTATCGAATCGTGTTGCCGATATAAATGAAATGATTGTTTCCAAAGGAAGATCCAAATTCGAATTGGTTTGGGAAGACGTAAAGAAGAATTTAGCTGAAGCTATTTTCGAACGAAAATTTCAGTATTCTGCACACATTAAGTTGCTTCAAACCGAAACCATGAACAAACTTCTTCATTATGAAAGGGGGTATGGTAAACTGATTTCAAAGAATGAAATACAAATTTCTCACGAGGGCCAAACAAAAATAATTTGGGCCGAAAATATTATTCTTTCAACAGGAAGCCGGCCAAGAACGCTTCCGGAAATTGAAGTGGATGAAGAAACAATATTAACCTCGGATGGTATCGATAACATCAAAGATTATCCCAAAAGTTTGGTGATTGTTGGTGCAGGTGTGATAGGCTGTGAATACGCTACTATATTCTCTAATTTTGGAAAAACGAAAGTATACATCATAGATCGACAGGAGCGAATATTGCCATTTGAAGATGAAGATATTTCGAAGCTAATTTCAAAAAACTTATCTGATCACGGCGTTGTGATTCATTCCAATGCGAAACTTGAGCGCCTTCAAAAAATGGATGGAGAAGTGGAATATGAACTCTCTTATCCCGATGGTACCCATCAAGTCATTCGAGTTGAGAAGGCTTTGTTATCAATTGGAAGAGTTCCAAATGTTGAAGGTTTAGGTTTGGAAAATGCCGGTGTTTCTATGTCGAAAAGAGGAGTGCATATTGGTGATGATGATACTGTAACGAGTGTTCCCAATATTTATGCAGTTGGAGATGTTTCCGGACGAATTGCACTTGTAAATATGGGAGAACTTGAAGCCAGGCATGCAGTTGAAAAAGCATTCGGAAATAAGCCGGAACGACTGAATTACGATAATATTTGTACGATTATGTTCTTAAATCCAGAGGTTGCATCAGTTGGATTAAACGAACAGCAATGCATCGAAAAAAACATTCCGGTTAAAGTTGTAAAAATAGATTATTCGTTAATTACCCGAGCTATAGCCATGCGAAAAACGCAAGGTTTTTTTAAGATTATCGTTACGAACGACAAAGAAATGCGGATTCTCGGAATGCGTGTGGTTGGTGCTCATGCCTCCACTGCGATTCAAGCGGTTGGTTTGCTCATCAAGTTAAATATGCCGATCGAAGTTCTTTCTGAATTAATTCACCCACACCCTTCAATCGTAGAAGGCATACAGGAATGTGTTCGTATGTTATTAAATCGCTCGATTTTCAAATCTTCAGTATTTAAAGATAAATTGGCTTGTTACTCGTTAGTTGATGGAGTGAAAACGCCCTTGGAACGTCTATAAATGATTGAATTTCCTCAATATCGAAAACTGAGTAATGACAAATCTTTTTTTTGCATTGAAGATGAGTGCCATTTTACGGAAATTCAACTAATTGGTCAAAAGGTTTTCGAAATTAAAATAAACGCTATCCAATATCCTGAAAAGTTGAAAATCATGGATATGTTGAATTGTGAGGATCCTTATTTAAAAATTGAAGAATCGGAATTTTTAGATAGAAAAATGTCGTTTAAATAGGGTCTGCTGAAAAAGTCAGAAAAGGATTAGAATCTAGGCGCAGTTCATTAAGG
>JBIIVA010000030.1:0-17271 GCA_044339705.1 Crocinitomicaceae bacterium | reverse complement strand
AAAATAAACTTGGCACCAACATAAAAAATCCAATTGGGCTTTTCACGTTCAATAACCTCATTTACCTCTTTCGTCAACTGATTAATCCACAGCTGATCCGACTCGTTTTGTATGTGTTTACCCTTCAAATTGTCTTACTGGCATGTGTTCAAATCGACCTCTTTTGTATAGAAAGCGAAAATGTGCTTTTAATGAATTCCAATAGCCTGTTTCCATATAAACAATACCATGTTTTTTTGCTACTTCTCTAAATATTGGTAGAATCTCTAAGTAATGAACATGGCAAACATTCGGCAACAAATGATGAAGCGCATGCGCGTTAAAGCCACCAAGAGTCCAGTTGAAAAACACACTATCCGCATTGTAGTCAACAGAAGTTTTCATTTGTAGTGTAGGCCAACTTATTCCGATTTCACGATCATCACCAACTTGCGGATGATCTACGAAGTCTGATAAATGTGAAACACCCAGGACCGCAACGAAAATAATTGAAACTAAAAAATGATTAAAAATGAAAGCTAACAGCACATGTTTCCATCCGAAATCTAAAAAATAAATGGGCGCAACAATCATGAAACCAACGTAAAGAAGTTTGAAGAAAATCAATTTCACAACTTCAAAAGGTGGGATTTTAACCTGAATTGTCCGGCTGGAAACATTAATGATCATCAAAGATTCTCGAAAAAGAAACCAATTCAATGAATACAACAAATACATCACTGGTGCGTACAAATATTGGTAGCGATGAAACCATTTTAACTTTTGCGTTTCTGTCATTCGAAACAATGGATTATGTAATACATCAATATCACTTCCTTCAACGTTAGTATATAAATGATGGGACTCATTGTGATTTTTACCCCAAACATAGGCGTTATTTCCTTGCAAGTTAAAACTAATCGAAAACAACATTTTATTCCAAAATTTACTTTTTACAGCAACGCCATGTGCAGCATCATGGGAGACATTAAACGCCGTTAACAAAACAAGAGCACCCATTAAAATATAGAATAAGTAAAATTCAAACATGGTTTCACTCCTCATCATGAGGATGTAAAACAGAATATCCAATGAAAAATAAAGCCCGATTTTGAAATACATGATACCATTTCCGGTTTTCGCAATTCCCTTCAGCCTAAAATACTCATCAATGCGCTCATTCAATTCCTTGTAGAATAGAAGACCTTGATCTTTTGAAAATTTGAGTCGATTCATGGTAAATGTTTTTTACAAAATTAAGCACTTATCAAACATAAAATTCCAAATTGAAAAACATAGTTTTTTGAATCAGAAAATAGATGCCAAAATTTAAACTACTTTTATCCCGATGTCGAACTCAACAAAAAGTTGGTTATTATTAACTCTCTTGGCTTGTATTTGGGGTAGCTCCTTCATTCTCATGAAAAAAGGTATGTATAGCGAGGATGACAAAGTGATTTTCTCTGCTGCTCAAGTTGGAACCTTAAGAATGTTATTGGCGTCATTGGTTTTATTACCATTAACAGTCTTGAATTACAAAAAAGTTAAGTCCAGGATCGATTACGTTTACTTTTCAATTGTTGGCTTTTGCGGAAGTTTTATTCCTGCCTTTTTATTTACGTATGCTGAAACTGGTATTTCATCTGGATTTGCAGGAATGATGAATAGTTTTACACCTATATTTACCATTATTTTGGGTTTCATCATATTCAATCAGAGACCCAAAGCAACTCAACTATACGGAGCTTTGATTGGAACCATTGGTATCGCTTGTTTGGTCTTTTCAGGAAAACAAATTGCTTTAGAAGCAGATTGGAATCATTTGTTGGCTGTTATTTTGGCCACATTCTTCTATGGAATTAGTTTGAATACCATTAAATATAAACTTCAAGGTTACACTTCTTCTGAGATTACTTCGCTTGCATTCGGTATTTTATTGATTCCATCCTTGTTCGGTTTTGTTTATTTTGATACTGAAGAGGTTTTTTTAACATCTAATCACGCCTATTCCGCTTTTTCATATATTGCGATTCTAGCGATTATTGGTACTGCTTTCGCTACATTTATTTTCAATGGAATTTTACGTATTTCATCAGCGCTTTTTGCTAGCAGTGTCACTTATTTCATCCCCATAGTAGCGGTTCTCATAGGCATTTACTTCAATGAAAAAATAACGCTTTTTCAAATTTTCTCGATGTTCATTATTTTATTTGGAGTTTTAGTCGCCAATTATTCGCATGTGTGGATTTCGAAAAAACGGAGCGAATAATTTAAATTCCATTTGTTGATTCAAAAAAAAGACCTATCTTTGTTGTCCGAATTAAAAAATTAATTTTAAAATAGCTATTATGTACGCAATTGTAGAGATAGCAGGGCAGCAATTCAAAGTGCAAAAAGACCAAAAGGTTTACGTTCACCGATTGGCAGCAGAGGCAGGTTCTAAAGTAGAATTTGACCGTGTGTTGTTAATTGATAATGACGGAAAAATCAATATTGGCGCCCCGGCTATAGAAGGTGCAAAAGTCACCGCAGATGTTATTGACCATGTAAAAGGTGACAAGGTAATCGTTTTCAGAAAGAAACGTAGAAAAGGTTACAAAAAGAAAAACGGTCACCGTCAGCAGTTCACTGCAATCAATATTACAGATATTAAAGTAAAATAATTCTAAAAGAACTTAAATAAAGAACGATGGCACACAAAAAAGGAGTTGGTAGTTCGAAAAACGGCCGTGAATCTCATAGCAAGCGTTTAGGTGTTAAAATTTTTGGTGGACAAGCGGCAATCGCAGGAAATATTATTGTTCGTCAACGCGGTACGCAACACCACCCGGGAGTAAATGTTGGAATCGGAAAGGATCACACATTATTCGCTTTAACTGATGGTTTAGTTGAGTTTCGTAAGAAAAAAGACAATCGTTCATTTGTATCGGTTGTTCCTTTTGAGGCCGCAAACGCTTAATTAGAAAATAAAATTTTTGGAAAAGGCTACTCGTTTGAGTGGCCTTTTTTGTTTGATTAACGATATTTTTAAAACCAATGTTCATTAAATAAAAATTGTATGTGATTGCTTATTAATTTTATATCACTTATGAAAAAACTTAGCAAAATCGAAGAAAAATCAAAAAAGCGAATTCGAAGAAAGTTCTGGATTAAATTCATGATAGCTTTGTTCCTTTTACCAATCATTATCTTGACCGGTTTGACAACTGTTGTTTATTTCAAACAGCAACAAATTGTAAAAGAGTTGATTACTCATGTAAATGAAGATTTCACTGGTCATATTGAAATCAAAGGGAGTCACATCAGTCCGTTTGCTGCATTTCCATATATTTCAATCGATTTAGAGGATTTAAAAGTTTTCGAAGGAAAAGAAAAGACAAAAAAAACTCGGATTTTACACTTTGCAGATTGTTTTATTGGCTTCAATATTATCGATATTATCAATGGAAACTATACAATTAAATCAATAAAAATTTCCAATAGTGATTTACGTCTTGTTCAACACAAAGATGGCTCCTTAAATTTAGCCAATGCACTATCTACGAAAAAACCGGTAGAAGAAGTTAAAAGTGACTTCAAAATTGATTTACAGTCTATTAAAATTTCAAACTTGGATGTTTCTAAATTGAATGAAGCTAATAACATGTACATAGACGCTTTCATTGACGAAGCAAAAACAAAGGTCAAAAGTAGCAATGAACATTTTTACTTGGATCTTTATTCGAAATTCCGTTTGTCAATTCTTCAGGATGGTGACTCTACATTTATTAAAAATAAGCACTTTGAGTTAGAAACGGAGATTGATTTGAATGAGTTGACTAAAACGCTTACCATTCATCAAACCGAAGTGAAATTAGAAAATTCAAGTTTTGAATTTAGTGGTTCCGTTGGCTTATCGAAAAATATTCCATTGAACTTGAAGTTTTTCGGCGAAAAACCAAATTTTGACCTAGTCATTGCGGTTGCTCCAGAGGAGGTAGGAAAAACCTTGAAACAATTCGACAACCAAGGGAAAGTATTTTTTGAAGCTACCGTAATTGGTGAGTCTGCAAATGGACACATGCCGAAAATAGATGCGAAATTCGGTTGTAAAAATGGATTTTTCAATAACCTGGAAACCGATAAAAAGCTTAATGAAATTGGATTTTTAGGGTCATTTACAAATGGAAAAAATCGCGATTTAAGCACTATGGAATTGTCAATTCTACAATTCTCAGCAAGACCTGAAGCTGGAAAATTCTCGGGAAAAATATCTGTTAAAAACTTTGAAGAACCTGAAATTGACCTGAAATTGATTTCTGATTTTGATTTGGACTTCTTAGCCAAGTTCATCAACTCAAGAGAATTACGTGGTTTAGACGGACAAGTGAAGTTAACAATGAATTTTCATGACATCATTGATTTAAATCAACCTGAGAAAGCAATTGAAAAGTTAAACGAGTCGTATTTTACCGAATTATTGGTGAAAGACTTGAAATTCAACAGCCCAGATTTACCTAGTCCAATCAATGATTTAGATTTAAAAGCAAGTTTAAAAGGTCACACTGCAAAAATTGAATATTTCAATACCAAAATAGGAAGTTCAGATATTCAAATGAACGGATCAATTAGCGATTTACCTGCTATTATTCATCATACAGACATTCCTGTAACATGTGATTTGAAAATTAACTCGAATAAATTAGATCTAGAAGAACTGACTAAGTCGAAAACTGAACCGGGAATCAATGAACAAGTTTCAAATATGAGGCTAGATTTGAAATTAGTAAGTTCCGCTAAAAAGATCTCAGAATCAGAATACATTCCTGAAGGTGAATTTTTTATAGAAAACTTTTATGCTAAATTCAAACATTATCCCCATACCTTACATGATTTTCATGCAGATTTTTTTGTAGATAAAAAAGACTTGATAATTATAGATTTCAAAGGAATGTTGGATGCATCAGATTTTCATTTCAATGGTCAATTAAAAAACTATAAATTTTGGTTCCAAGATGAGTTCAATGGTGATACACAGATTGACTTCGACATAGATTCAAAGAAGCTAAGGTTAGATAATCTCTTATCGTATGGTGGAGAAAATTATGTGCCTGAAGATTATAGACATGAGGAAATTGACAATATGAAATTCCATGGAAAGAGCATCTTACATTTTTCAAAAGGTCATTTCAAATCGCTTGATTTTGATCTATCTAATTTTACCGGAAAATTAAAAGTTCACCCTTTAAGAATGGAAAATTTCAAAGGACATCTATTCTTAGATAATCACCATATTCATTTGAGCAAATTCACAGGAAAAATGGGGCATTCAGATATTTATTCAGACCTCAATTACAATTTTCAAGATGCTCATGTAAAAGGAAAAAACAAACTAGTCGTTCGTTCGCATCGTTTGGATGTTGATGAGTTGACAAATTTCACAATGCCTCCTTCCAAGAGCAACCCCCAAAAAGTTGATCACGATAAAGCATTTAGTTTATATGACTTGCCATTTACAGATATGGATTTTTCTTTGAATGTGGATCAATTGAATTACCACAAACACAAACTAAGTCAATTGAAAGCCAAATTTCATACAACAAAATCACATGAACTTGAAATCCAACAATTGGACTTACAGACTGCAGAAGGAACAATCAAAATGAAAGGAACGTTGAGTGGCAGAGACAAAAAACACATTTATTTCAGTCCGAATATTGAAGCTTCTCACGTGGATTTGGATAAACTGATGCTAAAATTCGAGAATTTTGGTCAAGATCATCTCGTTTCTGAAAATCTCCACGGTTATTTCAATGGAACGATAACCGGAAAAATTCATTTACACGCCGATTTAGTTCCAAAACTGGATGATTCAAAAATCAAAATTGATATGCTCGTAACCGAAGCTAAATTAGAAAACTTTGCACCTCTAAAAGCACTAGAAACTTATTTCGAAGATAAAAATGTAAGTAAAGTTCGTTTTGACACACTGAAAAATGAAATCACTTTTGATCAAGGTAAAATTATTATTCCAAAAATGACAATCAATTCCACCCTTGGTTTCCTTGAGCTGAGTGGCACGCAGTTCCTAAATGATAAACTTGATATGGATTATGAAATAGGAGTTCCATGGAAAATGATTAATAATGTCGCTGCGAACAAATTGTTTAAGCGCAATAAAAAAAGTTTGGAGGAAGATGAAATTCAATATAAAACAGAAAAATCTAAATTAGTATACGTAACAGTAAAAGGTGGACTTGAGGATTTTAAAGTGAGTTTGGGAAGAAAGAAGAAATAGGGTTTTATCCTTCCCAAAATCATAATTGACAATTGTTCTGGCTTTATTCTCAAATTACTTTCAGATGTTATTTGGACAAAGAACCTGAAATTGGATTTATTGAATTATATTTTTTCTAATACCCTTCACCAAAATTTTCAATTTCTTCAAAAAAGTTGTCTTGATTGATAACATGGAAAATAGTTTCTCCATAGATATTGGTGAAGCTTTTTGTGAGTTTTACTTTTTTGGTTGGATTCCATTTAATCTCAAATGTTCGAATCACATTATTTTTCTGGATGATTAAATCGATTTCTCGTTGTTCTGTATTTCTCCAAAAGTAAAAGTTTGCGAATACTTGCTTGTATTCATTTTGCTTTCTCAATTCATTAATTACAAAATTTTCGAATAACGCACCGGCATCATTTCGAATTTCAATCGGACGAAAATCATTTATCAATGCATTCCGTATTCCCAAATCATTGAAATAAATCTTTTTTGATTTCTTGAGCTCGCTACGCTGATTTGTATGATATGCCGGAAGTTTGTAAATCACAAAAACTTGTTCTAGCATTTCAATGTAACTTTCGATTGTTTGATTATCCAATTTCAATGTTTTACCTAATTCATTGTAGTTTACTTCACTTCCAATTTGCCAAGCCAAAAGCTTCAGTAATTCCAACATTTTTTCTGGCTTTTTTAAGCCCTTGAACAGAAAAATATCTTTATACAAGTAGCTATCTGACAAAAAACGAAGTAACCGTTCAGCGTCTTGCGGATGCGTAACAATCTCAGGATAATATCCATATGTTAATCGCTGAGGCAGGTTCCGTATTTCTTCCAAAAGACTTGTATGTCTAACCATTTCAATAAAGGAAAGCGGAAATAATTTATATTCAAATTTACGACCAGTTAGTGGTTCGTTCAATGAATTCCGTAATTCAAAAGCACTCGATCCGCTTGCAATCACTTGTATGTCTTTACTGTAATCTGCATAAAGTTTCAGAATTGACCCAATTTGATCAATCTTTTGCGCCTCATCAATGACAACAATTTTATGATCACCAGCAATTTGCTTCAATCGTTCGTTATTCGTGTTCTTCAAAATCTGATGAACATCTGCATTCTCGCCATCAAACCAGAGCGTTTTGGATTCTTCATTTTCAGATAACATTTTAATGAGCGTGCTTTTACCAACTTGGCGAGCACCCAATAAAACGATTACTTTCCCCTTGAAAAAATCATTTTGAATTGCACCTTGAATCTGTCTAACAACTGACATAAGTCCATTATTTTCGATTGTATTCGCAAATTTAGTACTTTTTTTTAGATTTAAATCGAAAATAATAGGCTTTTTATGATTAGAGGAAACAAAAACTGTCACTCAAATCAAAAATTCATTATTGATTTTCCTTCCACAAAACAGTCGCAGAAGCCTGAGCTGTTGGCATAATGGTTAAATCGTTAATCGTAACGTGTGCCGGACGAGAAACCACAAACAAGATTGTCTCCGCAATATCCTGAGCAACCAATGGATCATATCCATCATAGACCGAATTTGCAGTTTCTGAATTTCCTTTAAATCTGACGATTGAGAATTCTGTTTCCGCAGCACCCGGAGCGATATTCGTTACTTTGATTCCATATTGAACCAAATCAATTCGCATGGATCGAGATAGCGCATCAACAGCATGTTTCGTAGCACAATAAACATTTCCACCCGGATAAACTTCTTTTCCTGCTATGCTTGCAATGTTGACAATGTGACCACTTTTATTTTGAATCAAAAAAGGAACAACCGCTTTTGTTACATAGAGTAATCCCTTGATGTTTGTATCGATCATTCGTTCCCAATCATCCGTAATTCCAGACTCGATCGGGCCTCTTCCTACCGCTAAACCCGCATTATTGACTAAAATGTGAATATTCGATTTTACCTCATCTGGAAGTGTATTGACAGCCTCGATTACTTCATTTTCACTTCGAACATCCGTTTGTAAAACATGTACTTGGCAATTTTCAGATGTTAATTCAATTTGCAAATTTTCTAAGCGTTCTTTACGACGAGCCATTAGAATTAATGAATATCCATTTTTAGAAAGCAAGCGAGCCGTTGCCTCTCCGAAACCAGAGGTTGCACCCGTTATAAACGCGAATTGATCCATGAAAATAATTTGTTTTGAGCAATATATTTGGGTAATTTCTGACTATCAAAAAACATTAACGCGGCAATCATTAAAAATGGAATGGCAGGGATTTTATAGCGCACAATTGCACCAATTATTGGGGTTGTCAGACCAATGATTAAAAATAAAATAATTGAAAAAGTCAAACAAAATACAACGAATTTCCATTCACGAGCACCAACTCGCTTACCATAAAAGAAGGATAAAATCAAAATTCCAATTATGAAGAGATTTTCTAGTAATGGTGGTATAAACAAAACACCCTTAATTTCTGTCGGCCATGGTCGTGTAAAAGTATTTAACAATGCCTTTGGAGTGGATTTGATAAAGGACCATAAATTGGGTTCTAAATAACTCATTTCAATCGCACTGTTGACGTTGAAAGCTTTTGAAAGATTGATAAAATCTTTTTGCTTCTCAGCGATAATATGCAAGAAATTTAAATCCGGTATTGCCCATGCAAGTAAATATCCAAATAGCACTCCCCAAATAACCATCGCACAATGAACCAAGATTGTTCTTTTCGTGTATTTTGAAATCCACCAAGCAATTACAGCCGGAACGAAAGCAATAAACACATATAATTTCATTACAAGTAAAATTGCCAATAGAAAAAGTAGAATTGGAATCCTTTTCCATTGCCATTTATCAAACAGTAGTTTATGAAAGTTCCATCCGAACAAACCTAACCCAAATAGTAAAACCGCTTCTTTCAAAATACCGGAACTCCAAAAAACAACTGAAGGAATAAGAAAAACAGCTAAAAAGGTTTTCCACTTACTTTTTGAATATTCCAAAAATAAACGAGCTAAAGAAAAAGATCCGACGAACGCAAGGAAATTCAATAATAAACTATGAACATGGTAATTTCCAAATGATACCATTCTAAAAACTGCGTTAATTCTAATTACCAAGCGATTATCGTTCAGAAGGCCATTGTCGTAAGAACGATACCAGTTGTTCATTTTATCGTAGTAATTGATTTTGAAATATTCTCCATCACAATTAATTCCAAATAGCATCTTTAAAAAATCTATTGGTTTTGTCCATAAAGCTTCATATAAATACTTACTATCATCAAAATATTTGAACGTATCTGCATCTTTCCGAATCGGATAATAATAGGTATAAAGCAAAAAAATAACCATACCGCAAAATACTTTCAAGAGGAAAGCAAACTGCAAGGATTGTACGCTAAATTGAGCCGTTTTGAAATAGTTCATTCGACCAATCAACCAAAGAAAAAAGAGGATGAAAAAAAGTGGCCACAAGAAATGAAAGACGTGCATGAATCGCAAAAATAAGACTTTTGACTGCATGATATTCGACAAATAGGCAAAATAAATTTAAATAATACGACATTCTGTCAGAAATAATTCATTGGCATAAGACTTGACAATTGCTCGTCAAAAATCAAAATATTATGAGAACAGGTCAAATAAACGTACAAACGGAAAACATCTTTCCAATCATCAAAAAGTTTTTATACTCCGATCATGAAATCTTTTTAAGAGAGTTGGTTTCAAACGCTGTTGATGCTACTCAAAAATTGAAAGTGTTATCTTTAAACGGCGAATACAAAGGAGAATTAGGCGATTTAAAAGTTGAAGTGATTTTGGATGCGGATGCGAAAACACTAACTATCCGTGATTCAGGAATCGGAATGACAGCGGATGAGATTGATAAATACATCAATCAAATTGCATTTTCGGGCGCAGAAGAATTCGTTCAACAGTACAAAGGAAAAGAAGGAGCAGAACAAATAATCGGTCATTTCGGATTAGGTTTTTATTCGGCTTTCATGGTAGCGGAGAAAGTTCAAATTCGAACACTTGCCCGTCATGAAGGCTCTCAAGCAATACAGTGGGAAAGTAATGGTTCTCCAGAATATACAATTACTGAAATTGAAAAAGAAACTCGTGGAACAGATATCATTCTATACATTTCGGAGGATTCAAAAGAATTTTTGGAAAAGGCACGGGTTTCAGAAATTCTAAACAAATACTGTAAGTTCCTTCCAATTCCAGTTTTCTTCGGTAATAAAACGGAATACATCGATTCTCCAGAAGGTGAAAAAGACGAGGATGGAAAAGTTAAACGAGTTGCTGTTGAAGTTCCAAACCAAATTAATAATACAACTCCGGCTTGGACAAAAGCGCCAGTTGACTTAAACGATGAAGACTACAAAAACTTTTACCGCGAGTTATATCCGATGACCTTTGAAGAACCGTTGTTCCACATTCATTTGAACGTAGATTATCCGTTTAATCTTACGGGAATTCTATATTTTCCAAAAATCAAGGAAAATGTTGAAGTTCAAAGAAATAAAATAAATCTTTATTCGAATCAGGTTTTCATTACAGACAGCGTTGCGGAGATTGTTCCTGAATTCTTAACCTTGTTGCATGGTGTAATTGACTCTCCAGACATTCCGTTAAATGTATCTCGTTCTTACTTGCAAAGTGATGGAAATGTGAAAAAAATCTCTTCACATATCACTAAAAAGGTTGCCGATAAATTGGCTGAAATGTTCAAAAAAGACCGTAAAGATTTCGAAGAAAAATGGAACGATCTTCAGATTTTCGTTCAATACGGAATGCTATCAGAAGATAAATTTGCAGAAAAAGCGAAAGCGTTTTCTCTTTTGAAAAATACGGCTAATGAGTTTTTCACGCTTGAAGATTACAAGGAGAAAGTAGCAGCTGTTCAAACAGATAAAGACAATAAAGTAATTTTTCTTTACACCAACAATCCGGATGAGCAGTTTTCATTTGTGAAAAAAGCAAAAGATCGTGGTTATGATGTATTGCATCTAGAGGGTCCTCTGGCTCCTCATTGGATTCAAAAAATTGAACAAACTCTTGAAAACGTAAGTTTTGCTCGTGTTGATGCTGACACATTAGACAAACTCATCAAAAAATCGGATGAAATTCCATCTAAACTTTCGAAAGAGGATGAAGAAAAGTTAAAGCCAGTTTTCGAAAATTCTGTGAACAAAGAAAAATTCACCGTTCAGTTTGAAAGCATGAGTGAGGACGATGCTCCAATTATTATTACGCAGCCTGAATTCATAAGACGAATGATGGAACAACAAAAAATGGGCGGCGGTGGATTTTACGGTGCTTTTCCTGAAATGTATAATTTAGTTGTGAATGCTAATCATCCAAAAGTTTCAACACTGCTTGCGAAAGATGAAGCACAGCGCGAAGAAACTGTTAAACAATTAACTGACTTAGCACTTCTGGCGCAAGGAATGCTAAAAGGCGAAGCCCTGAATCGATTTATCGAACGGAACATTGAGCATATTGCTTAAATAATTAATTTTGCGGGGCGTTGCCCCGTTTTTCATTTAATTAGGTTGAAGTTTGTATAAGTGGATTTTAGGTATTGGTGGTTTGGTTCTTACTCGCAAAATTGCAGTGGGTATTCTTGGTTACATTATCGGTTCTTTAATCGACGCATATCAACGCAGTGGGACAGGTAATTCAGGGAATTCCAACCGAGCCCACATGGATCCTTTTGAATATTATCGTCAACAATCCTCGCGTTTTGACATTCAAACCATGTTGATGGCGTTATCAGCATCGATCATGAAGGCTGATGGCAAGGTATTGAAAGTTGAATTAGATTATGTAAAATCTTTTTTTCAAGCGCAATTTGGAGATCGATTTACGAAAGATCATCTTCAAATTTTAAAACACTTTTTAGATTCTGGTCAGATTCCATTGAATGAAATTTGTGGCGATATTCGAAACAGAATGCCTATCGAAGTTCGAATTCAATTGATTCATTACCTTTTCGGTATTGCGAAATCAGATGGTGATGTTTCCACTCCAGAGTTAAATTCAATTCATCGGATTGCAACCATGCTTGGTATATCTGCAGTGGATTTTGAAAGTGTTAAAAACATGTTCTACCGTAACGTAGATTCAGACTACAAGATTCTTGGTGTTGATTCAAACGCTAGCGACGAAGAGGTTAAAAAGGCCTACAGAAAGATGGCAATTGCATATCACCCAGATAAAGTAGCTCAAATGGGCGAAGAATATCAAAAAGGCGCCAAGGAAAAATTTCAAAAAATCCAAGATGCTTACGAAGCTATCAAGAAAAGAAGAGGGTTTAAATAGGAAGTAACAAATGAAATACACAGAAGCATTTGATGAATTGCAACAAATCGTTTCGGCCATGGAAGAAGGACAAATTGGAATAGATGAACTTGCGGAAAAGGTTAAACGAGCAACAGAACTCATCCGAATTTGCAGACTAAAACTAACTTCAACCGAGGGGGATGTTCAAAAAATATTAAAGGATCTTGAAAATAGCGGATTAGACACCGAATCAAATTCCTAATTTTACTGACCAACAAAATTTTATGTCTGACAATCGTTACCAAGCACGAGGTGTTTCCGCCGGAAAGGAAGACGTTCATAATGCGATTAAAAAAATAAATAAAGGATTATTTCCAAAGTCGTTTTGCAAGATCATTCCCGATTACCTGACGGGAGATGAAAACTATTGTGTAGTGATGCATGCTGATGGGGCTGGAACAAAATCTTCATTAGCCTACATATATTGGAAAAAAACAGGTGATTTATCCGTTTGGAAAGGAATTGCGCAAGATGCCTTAATCATGAACATAGATGATTTGTTGTGCGTCGGAGCAACTGGACCAATTCTTTTATCTTCAACAATCGGACGCAATAAAAATCTGATTCCAGGAGAAGTGATTTCCGCCATAATCAATGGAACAGAAGAAATATTGGAGGAATTGAGAAGTTTTGGAATTGAAATACATTCAACCGGTGGTGAAACTGCCGATGTTGGAGATTTAGTTCGAACAATCATTGTTGATTCTACGGTTGTTTGCCGAATGAAACGTTCAGAAGTTATATCTAATCATGCTATTCAGCCAGGAGACGTAATTGTTGGCTTAGCATCATTCGGTAAAGCAACTTATGAGAAAGAGTATAATGGAGGAATGGGAAGTAATGGTTTGACAAGTGCCCGACATGATGTTTTTTCAAAGGATTTAGCCCTTGAGTTTCCAGATAGCTTTGATGATAATGTTCCATCAGAATTTATTTACAGTGGATCCAAGAATCTTTTGGATAAAATTGAGGGAACTCCTCTCGATGCAGGAAAATTAGTCCTTTCACCAACTCGCACTTACTCGCCAATCATCAAGAAAATCCTTGATCAACATCGTTATGAAATTCACGGCATGGTGCATTGTTCAGGTGGTGCACAAACCAAGGTTCTTCATTTTGTCGATAATCTTCATGTGATAAAAGATAATTTATTTCCTATTCCTACTCTATTTGAGTTAATCCAAAAAGAATCAAATACGGATTGGAAGGAAATGTACAAAGTTTTTAACATGGGGCATCGCATGGAACTTTATGTGAAACCGGAAATTGCAGAATCAATCATTTCAATTTCTAAATCATTTGACGTTGATGCCAGAATTGTCGGACGAGTCGAATCATCTCATGAAGCGAAAGTGACCATTACAAGTGATAAAGGGAATTTTGAATATTTAAAATAATTTTTTAATTAAAATTCTCCAAAAACAAATAATATTATTACTTTTGCCGTCCGTTCTTTGAACAAAAGGTGGGATGGGTGAGAGGCTGAAACCAACAGTTTGCTAAACTGTCGTACGGGTAACTGTACCGCGGGTTCGAATCCCGCTCCCACCGCAACTAAGTTAAGGTGAAGGGATGAGAAGCCGAAGGGTTCGACCCGAAGCGAAGCGAAGAGCACCGAAGGTAATCCCGCTCCCACCGCAACTAAGTTAAGGTGAAGGGATGAGAAGCCGAAGGGTTTGATTGACTTTGTTCACAAAAAAAATGAACCAAAAACGTTTGGTTTTTAATAATATCTTGAAAAGATGAAGCTTTCGGGGCGTAGCGTAGTCCGGTCATCGCGCCTGGTTTGGGACCAGGAGGTCGCAGGTTCGAATCCTGCCGCCCCGACGAGGGGGATGATAAGTCATCCCCCTTTTTAATTTTTAAGGTCCGCTAGCTCAGTCCGCCGCGGCAGAAGCATCTGCATCATAAGCAGTGAATTGAGTTTTGATATTTTGGTCCGCTAGCTCAGCTGGATAGAGCAACTGCCTTCTAAGCAGTAGGTCTCAGGTTCGAATCCTGAGCGGATCACGAAGAGGTTGTTTGACAGCCTCTTTTTTTTGCTATGAAGTATTATTCTTATGTTCTTCGTGGATCAAGTCAAAAAGTTTGGGACTAGGCATAAATTTTAGATGATCTAAAAAGGAAAAATTCAACATTACTTACACCCCTAAAATGAGATCTGAATGCTTTGAATTTAGCATTGAAAGACTCCTCTGAAGCATTAGTAGATCGATTATCAAGGATCAGGTCAAAAAGTTGGGGATTAGGCATAAAATTTAGATAATCGAAAAAAGAAAAATTCAACGTTTCTTACCAACTCTAGAAAGACATATAAATGTTTTAACAATCGCTAAACAAAAAACCCTTTAACTATTGATAATCAAGTAGTCAAAGGGTTTAATTTGTTGACCCACTAGGGCTCGAACCTAGACTCTTCTGGACCAAAACCAGACGTGTTGCCAGTTACACCATGGGTCAATTTTGCTTTGAACTTTTTCGAAAGCGAATGCAAATTTAAAAACAATTTTTAATTAGTTCAAATCATGATGAATTTTTTGCGTTTGAATGAATTAAATTCGTGTGCTATTATTTTTTAATTTCGCATAATTAATAAAATCTACTCTCTATGAGTTACGAGAAACTGAATAAAATAATTGGTTGGGCTGTTTTTGCAATCGCTACTACCGTTTACTTAATGACTATTGAACCAACGGCGAGTCTTTGGGATTGCGGCGAATATATTACTGCGGCATACAAATTGGAGGTAGGACATCCGCCAGGGGCCCCTTTATTTATGGTATTAGGGAGGTTGTTTTCATTTTTTGCAGCTCCTGATAGTGTTGCAGTATGGATTAATGCACTTTCTGCTTTATCAAGCTCCTTTACCATTTTATTTATGTTTTGGTCATTGACTTTACTATTAAAGAAAATTGCGCTTAAAAAATCTGCTAATATCGAAGGAGGCGAGAAATTCGCGATTTTATCGGCTGCAGCAATAGGTTCTTTGGCTTATACCTTTTCTGACTCTTTTTGGTTTTCAGCGGTAGAGGGTGAGGTTTATGCAATGGCTTCTTTGTTTACAGCGGTTATTTTTTGGGCTATCCTAAAATGGGATGAAGAAATGGCGGACGTTCAAAATGGACAACTTTCTCTTACAGCTAATCCCAATCGATGGATATTATTAATATTATTTCTGCTTGGTTTAGCAATCGGAGTTCACTTGTTAGGAATTCTAGTCGTTCCTGCTATCGGTTACATGATCTATTTCAGAGTTAAATCGGAAGTGAATTTTGTTGGAATCTTGCTCTGTGGTTTAATTTCGGTCTTCACTTTAGGTTTTATCCAAGAAGGAATAATTCCAGGTTCCGTTTCGATGGCATCCAGTTTTGAAGTTGCATTTGTAAATAGTTTAGGATTACCCTTTTTTACAGGAACAATTTTTTTCTTTTTATTCCTTATTGGCCTTTGTATTTTGGGAGTTTATTTTGCTCAGAAAAACAAAAAGACGATTCTTTACAATGCGATGATGGGATTAATTTTTCTCTTAATTGGTTACGGAAGTTTTGCAGTAATTGTTATTCGTTCCAATGCTAATACTCCCCTTGATGAAAATGATCCAGAAAACTTAGTAACACTCCATTCTTACCTTAAACGTGAGCAATATGGTTCTGCCCCGATTCTTTATGGGAATTATTGGAACTCACTGCGAAATGGAGAAGAAATGACTGCTGAAGGACCCCAACTAGTTAGTCGAGAAGGCTGGAAAGATCTTTCTCCTTACTATTTACGTAGATTCGTTGTAATTGAAAATGATGAAGCGGTAAAGGCTTTTACCAAAAAATTAGATGCGGAAAAATGGGTAAAAGAAAATGGTGGAGCCTACACGATTGAAGAAAAATATTATGAAAGTAACGCTTCTATTCGCAAGCAAGCTGTTCCAACCTATTCGCAAGGAACTTTCTTTCCAAGGATGTATTCAGGCGATAGTCCTATGCATCAACAGGGCTATGAAAATTGGTCCGGCTACGATGCCAATGAAGATAAGGGAACGGAAATTGGTCGCGATGGTAAACGCTTACCAACATTTGGAGAAAACTTAACCTATTTCTTTCGTTACCAAGTGAATTGGATGTATATCCGCTATTTTATGTGGAATTTTTCTGGACGACAGAATGATATTCAAGGCCATGGCGATAATATGCGAGGAAACTGGATTTCTGGAATCAATTTCATCGATGAAGCTCGATTAGGAAGTCAGGAATTTGCTCCGCATTATACTACGAACAATGCTTCGCATAATAAATTCTATATGTTACCATTGATTTTAGCTTTGGTGGGTTTAATTTTTCATATTTATCGTGCGCCAAAAGATGCATTTGTGCTTTTCCTAGCCTTTTTATTTACGGGGATCGCAATTCTTGTTTATTTAAATCAAAAACCATTTGAGCCAAGGGAACGAGACTACGCTTACGCGGGTTCATTCTATTTCTTCGCCATGTGGATAGGAATTGGTGTTTATGCCATTTACGATTTTGTCTTAAACAAGATCAAAAACGCAAATACGAGTGCCATGATTGCGACTGCGTTAGGTGCAATAGTTCCAATTCTTATGGGGGCTCAAGGTTGGGATGATCATGATAGAAGTGGAAAAACATCTGCTCGGGATCTTGCTTACAACTACCTTCAATCTTGTGAGAAAAACGGAATCATTTTTACAAAT
>JBIIVA010000101.1:0-8706 GCA_044339705.1 Crocinitomicaceae bacterium | reverse complement strand
TCTCACAAACATGGTCTAATTTAATGAAAAATTGAGCCTGGGACACCCAAAATCTATTTGAAAATTACTTAAATGATTATTTTTCAAATAGTTAATAAATTGATCCGAATTTCTTGCGGAAGTCAGGTGAATAGCAGAAAAACTAAAACACAAGTTATAAAAATCACCTTTCTTTTTGAATTGTTTTTTCTTCCCTTTATTACCAATAGTCAAATTATTTCTCCATTTAATATCAGGCACCAGGTAAATCAAAAAGGTGGTATTGTAATGTTATCCAATGTTGCTCTCACTTGCAACAGTAACAACTCAAATTGTGCAGTTTATCAGACACAATTTCCACCCAATGGAAATCACAATCAGGATGGAGGAATTACGTTGGGTTATGTTGACATAGATAATGATGCATCTACTTGGATGTCGAGCAGTGACAGTTTGAATTTAGCAGATTGCAGCCAGGTTACTTGGGCAGGGCTTTATTGGAGTGCGCGAATAACTTCAAATACCACAAATTTTGCTAATAGAAATCAAGTACGAATTAAACGTAACGATGGTTTATATCAGACACTGACCGCGGATCAAATGCTAAATGTACAGAACATTCCAGGAAATCCAAGTTTAAATATAAGGAGTTACTATTGTTTCAAGGATGTAACTTCGATTTTGCAAGGTGCCAATGGTCAAGGCAGATTTACGATTGCTAATATCGTATCTCAAACAGGTGACAATAATTTATTCGGTGCTTGGTCAATTATTGTGGTCTATAAAAATCAATTGCAGTCCATGCGAAATTTGACCGTTTTTGATGGAATGGCTTTTGTAAGTAACAATAACAATCTTGACATCCCTATTTCGGGTTTTGTAACACCTCAAGTGGGACCAGTAAGTTTTGAATTAGGGGTAGTTGCATTTGAAGGTGATCGAAATATTGCTGGTGATCGATTGCAGTTTAATGGAAATGGCACTTTTTTGGATGTTCCTGATCCGGTAAGATTACCAACTGATTTTTTCAACAGCACTCTTACTTATAATGGAGCACTAACCCCTAATCGAAAACCAAGTTATAACAATACATTAGGCTTCGATACAGGAATTTTTTTGCCGGATAATTCGACACAGAATTACATTGGAAACAACGCAACCTCAGCGACGGTTCGTGTGGCCACTTCTCAAGATGCCATTATACCAAGAGTTATAACTTCAGCAATCGACATTTATGAACCAGACTTGCGAGCCACAGTTTTCATTAATGATTTAAATGGAGCACCTGCTCAGCCTAATGATATTTTGGAATATACTGTTATTGCTAAAAATATTGGATCCGACATTTCACTAAACACTTATTTGGTTGATACTTTAGACATAAGAACAAACTACATCCCGAATACGATTAGTTTTTTAAATGGTCCTTTTGTGGGTTCAAAAACAGATGCAGTAGGCGACGACCAAGCAGAGTATGACGCCTTGACTAGAACAATTAAAGCAAGAGTTAGCGCAGGTGCCAATGCCCTTCAAGGTGGCACCATGAATAACTCTCCCAATGGAGCGGATAGCGCAGTGGTTCGTTTTCGTGTTAAAGTAGTTGATGATTGCATTCTTTTGACTTGTGACAGTACGCTTGAAAATAAAGCATACCTATTTGGAACGGGAGTTATATCCGGAAACACGTTCAACAATGGCGGTGCAACAGATTATTATGATGCCAATGGCTGTCCAAGTTCTTCAAGTAATTTAATTTCTGTATCTGCACCAAACTGTCCTGCAGTCGATATTACTTACAATAATCCTTTGTGTATTGGTGATACATTAGAATTATCAGTGCCTAATTCTGTCTACTCAAACTATTCATGGTCTGGCCCAAATGGATTTTCATCAAGTGTAGCAAATCCTGAAATACCAAATGTTTCAACCAATGAAGCGGGAACATATTCCGTTTCCATTTCCCTTATTGATGGATCATGCCAATTCAATAATCTAGTTGAAAATGTGGTGGTGAATCAAAATCCAACAATTCAACTGAATTATTTGAATAATATTCAATGCTTTAACGTAGCGAACGGTTCGATTCAAGTGCAGGGTATTGGAAATGCGCCCTTTTCATTTTCATGGTCCAATGCTTCAACGAATGTCAATTTCGCAACAAATAATACCGTTACAGGATTGTCACCAGGGTCATTTATAGTGACAGTTCAAGATGTAAATACTTGTTTTACGAAGGATACTTTTTCCATAACACAACCTTCACTGCTAGTCGCTTCGGCAAGTATTACATCCAGTTACAATGGTCAAAATATTAGTTGTTTTGGAGCAGCGAATGGGAGTGCAATAGTTAATTTTTCTGGAGGCGTTTCACCCTATACTATACAATGGTCAAATGGGGCAACAACAGCAAACATTTCTAATTTAGGCCCTGGCACATATACTTCAACAATAACGGATTTTAATGGGTGCGTAAAAACATCCTCTGTAACATTGACGCAACCTCCAATCATTTCTTTGAATGACACAAAAACGATGGTTTCCTGTTTTGGAGGTTCAAATGGTGCCATAAATCTAACCGTTTCTGGTGGCTTACCTAATTACTCGTTCTCCTGGTCAAATGGTGCCTCTATTGAAGATTTGACAAATTTACCTACTGGCACATACAATGTTGTAGTTACAGATATCAATGGTTGTTCAAAATCGAGATCGGTTACAATTACTCAACCTTCAGCACCTATTGCATTAACTGAAACACATGTCAATGTGGCTTGCTTTGGAAATTCTTCAGGATCCATAGATTTAACGGTTTCCGGAGGAACCCCTCCCTACTCCTATATTTGGTCGAATGGAGCAACCACGCAAGACCTATTTAATTTAAGTTCCGGAACCTATTCAGTAAACGTTACTGATTCAAAAAACTGCATTCAAACGTTAACGGTAATAGTAACTCAACCCAATGCTCCTTTATCTTCGAGTATTATTGTAACCAATGTTTCCTGCTATAATGGTAGCAATGGACTCATTAATCTAAGTGTTAATGGAGGAACTTCCCCATATACATTTTCCTGGAGCAATGGATTTAATACAGAAGATATTTCCAATCTTAATAATGGTAATTACAGTGTTTCAATTCTTGATAGCAAGGGCTGTGCGGCCACAAATTCGGCATTGGTATCTCAACCATTAGCTCCACTCTCAAATCAATTTAGTGTTGATAATCCAAATTGTTTTGGGGGATCTGACGGCAGCATCAATTTATCAGTTTCAGGTGGTACGGCTCCGTATCAATTTAGTTGGTCTAATAGTCAAACAAGTGAAGACATCTCGAACTTACCTCTAGGAGATTATTCTGTTACAATTACTGATTCCAAACTCTGTCAATTAACAGCAGATACAAGCCTTTTTCAACCATATCAATTAGAAATGAGCTCTAGCAAAATAGATGTTAAATGTTTCGGACAAGCAACGGGATCTATAGACTTGACGGTGACTGGTGGAACACAGCCATACTCATTCCAATGGACTAACGGAGGAACTACTGAGGATTTAACTAATTTGTTAAGTGGCACTTATCAGGTAACAATTACCGATGCGTTAGGCTGCGTAATTTCCAACATCATGAATATTTTACAACCCGCTGCGCCAATCTCGATAAGCGAAACTCATACAAATGCCATTTGTTTAGGCGGAATTCAAGGAACCATTGATTTAACTGTTTCTGGAGGTACTTCGCCTTATTTTTACAATTGGAACAATTCGCAAACCACCGAGGACATTCAAAACTTAGCTGCAGGGTTTTACTATTGCGTGGTAAGCGATATCAATTCATGTTCGGATACAATAGGTGTTACAATCCTAGATCCTTCGAACAACATGGTTTTATCGAAGAACCATACGGATGTTTCATGTTTTTCTGGTGCAGACGGTCAAATTGATTTAGCTGTTTCAGGTGGCACACCCTCGTATTCATATTTATGGAATACTGGTTCAAATGCGCAGGATATTTCTGGACTCATATCAGGCAATTATTTTGTAACGGTAACAGATTTCAATTCGTGTCAATCTTTCCTATCAGTCTTCATTCAACAACCAATCTCTCCATTAAATATTATTAATCAGGTAACCAATGTACTTTGTTATGGCTCTGAAACAGGATCTATCGATGTGACCGTTAATGGAGGAACAGCACCCTATCAATATCTGTGGAACAACGCTTCAACTGATGAAGATATTTTCAATCTAGGCTCCGCCAACTATACTTTGCAGGTTACAGATAGTAAAGGATGTCTCGAAAACGCACTTATTTTTGTTCCCCAATCAACAGAAATTGAAATCTCAGAAACTCATGTTGATGTCCCATGTTTTGGAGGGAATAATGGAAACATTGATGTTACAATTAACGGCGGAGTTCAGCCTTACAGTTACAGTTGGAGCAATTTATCAAATTCTGAAGATCTGAATTCATTGATTTCAGGAAATTATACGTTGGTTGTTACAGATAATTTTAACTGTTCAAGAACTACTTCAATTACTATTTCACAGCCAACATCTGCACTTACTTTAGCTAGTTCTATTACCAATGTTTCGTGTTTTGCAGGCAATGATGGAGCAATTGACATAACACCATCTGGTGGAAATGGAAGCTATCAATACCTTTGGTCAAATGGTTCAACTTCGCAAAACTTACAGAATTTACTTTTAGGAAGTTATTCCGTAGTTGTTACAGATTTAAAAAATTGTTCTGCCAGTGGCAACTATTTGATTTCTCAACCAGCCACTCCTCTCACCATAAATGTTTCGTCTTTACCTGTAAATTGTTTCGGTGAGGCGAATGGTTCTGCTTCTGTTTCAATTTCTGGAGGAACACCAAACTATTCAATAAGTTGGAGCAATGGAGCAACAACTAATTCCGTAGCTGATTTATCTGCAGGCTTATATTCTGTAACTGTTTTAGATGCCAATTTATGTTCATCAACTGCAAATATTCAAGTGAATCAGCCAAATCTACTTGTCGTTAATGCTGATTCCACAAACGTAAATTGTTTCGGGGCTGCGACTGGCTCAGTGAATGCCATTGTTTCCGGTGGAATTGCGCCGTACACCTATTCATGGAATAATGGTGCAAATACTGTTGCTGTTTCTAATTTGATTTCAGGAATTTATGGCATTACAATAACAGATTTAAATGGCTGTATTGCCTCAGATTCTACATCGATTAATCAACCACAAGCTCCTTTGCAAATATCGTTTTCAATAACCAATAATATCTGTTTCGGAACATCTCAGGGAGCAATAGATGCAGTAGTTTCAGGAGGAACTCCACCTTACAATTACCTTTGGTCAACAAGTGAAATCTCAGATTTTATTTCATCTTTACCAGTTGGGAATTATCAATTGAATATTACAGATGCATTGGGGTGTCAGTTGTCACAGGATACAACCGTTACTCAACCAAATCAAATTCTTGCCACTTCTCAGTATACTATGGTTAGCTGTTTCAATGGTGTTGACGGTGCACTTGACGTTTCAACGAGCGGTGGAGTCTTTCCATATCAGTATAGTTGGTCCAACGGTGCAAATTCGGAGGACATAACAAATCTTGAGGCTGGAAACTATACATTGACTATTGAAGATTCGAACTTGTGTCAGTCCAATTTCACATTTACAGTTACACAACCCGATACTTTAGTCGTATCGTATAATGCAATACAACCGAGTTGTCATGGCTATTCAAATGGACAATTGATTGCAAACCCAACAGGTGGAACTTCTCCTTACTCATATGATTGGTCAAATGGAGATGTAACATTTACGGCAGATTCGCTTTCAGTAGGGACCTATACCGTATTGGTAACAGATATCAATGGTTGTCAGGCTCAAATTGATTGCATACTCAATGAACCACCTCAACTCCAAGTTTCCTTTGATGCTGATTCATTAGAGGGATGCAGTCCGTTTACGGTAAATTTTCAAAATACATCAGATCCGAGTGTTTCTTGTTTCTGGAATTTTGGAGATGGTCAAACTTATGACGGTTGCGAAAATGTTACAAATACCTTTCTTGATGGTGGTACGTACAACGTTTACTTAGCTATAATTGATGCAAACGGTTGCACTAATAATGTCACATACAATGATTTCATAACAGTCAATCACACACCAGATGCTCAGTTTAATGTAGAACCTCAACAACTATTTTCATTTTCGAATACAACCAATATCACAAATCAGTCAACAGGTGGTGATTTTTACATTTGGAATTTAGGAGATGAATCACCTAGTCATTTGTACTTCGAGCCAGGAGAGCACTCATATCCAATTAATGTATCTGATACCTTTTTAATTACATTGATTGCTCAAACGATTGAGGGATGTTTTGATACCACTACAAAAATTATTTTGTTCAATAATGATCCCTTCTACTATGTTCCCAATACATTCATCCCTGATGATGATGGTCGAAATGATGTTTGGAAACCCGTTTTTTCAAGTATCGAAAATGTGCGCCGATATTCGCTTCAAGTTTTTAATCGATGGGGAGAAATTGTATTTGAGACAAATGACCCACAAACTGGATGGAATGGAATGATTGAATCCAATTCAAAAAAAGCTCAAGATGGAACTTATTCGTGGAAACTTCAATTTTCGTGGTTTGATTACAAGATTTATCCTGCATCTGGACATGTGAATCTAATTAGGTAAATTCAGTTTCAATCAACTTATTTCTTCACTTTTGTTAAGCAACGAAATTTCTTTCCACTCGTATTATATTCTGTAACTTTATCGGTACTTTTTTAATAAACTGAATCTTGAAATTCAGCCTAACTATATTTTTTTCGTTTTGCATTAAGCTGATATTCGCTCAGTTAATTTCTCCATTCAATACCCGATATACGACCTCTCAAAAGGGTGGTATACGAATTTTATCCAATGTTTCTGTTTCCTGTAACTCAGGAGGAACCTGTAATTCAGCTATTGCAGAGTTTCCCCCAAATGGATCTAGCTCCAATGGAGGTTTTACTATGAATTATGTTGATATTGATGGTAATTCCTCGACATTTATGTCATCAAGTGACAGTTTAAATTTGGCTAATTGCAGTGAAATCCTTTGGGCAGGACTTTATTGGAGTGGGAGAGCAACTTCAGCTGTTACGAATTGGAATATTCGAAATCAAGTTAGAATTCGGGCTGGAACAGGAGTATATCAAACCTTAACAGCTGATCAATTGATTGATGCACAATCACTTGGGACGCATCCTAGTTACCACTGTTTCAAAAATATAACATCGATTGTTCAATCTGCAGGAATAAAGGCGAGATTAACAGTTGCGAATGTGGTGACACAAACGGGTGGATCAAATTATTGGGGCGGTTGGTCCATCATTGTGGTATATAAAAATGTATTTCAATCCATGCGAAATTTGACGGTTTTTGATGGTTTTGGAAATATCAGCTCAGGCTCGTTTTTGGATATTCCAATAGCTGGTTTCGCTACTCCTCCAAGTGGACCAGTTGGATTTGAATTAGGTGTGATTGGATTTGAAGGAGACCGAGGTTCGACCGGTGACCAATTGCAGTTCAATGGCGCAGGAACGTTTGTAAATGTTTCAGATGGACTTCATCCTACCAATGATTTTTTCAACTCAACCATTTCTTATGGTGGGGCTGTTACGAACTTTCGGAACCCTAACATGAATAATTCATTGGGATATGACGCTAGCATTTTTTTACCAAACAATTCAACTTTTAATTACATCGGAAACAATGCAACAACAGCAACAATTCGCGTTACAACGAGCTCTGAAAATATCTTAGCTCGTGCATTTACTTCAGCGATTGACATTTACGAACCCGATTTACGAGCGGATGTTCGAATAAATGATTTGAATGGCGGACTAGTGGCACCGGGAGACGTTTTGGAATATACACTTATTGGTAAAAATATTGGCTCCGACCTTTCTATAAATACTTATATGGTTGACACGCTCGATCCGAGAACGACTTATGTTCCCAATTCGATATCAATCACCCATGGTCCAAATTCCGGAACGAAAACAGATGCTACGAATGACGATCAGGCGGAATATAATTCAAGCAATAAAACGCTTAAATTTCGAATCGGAACAGGAGCAAACAACATTTTTGGAGGACAAGTTTCTGCATCTTCTGCAGGTTCGGATAGTACCGTGGTAAAATTTCGAGTCCAAGTAATCGATGATTGCCTCATGTTTCAATGTGATTCTACATTATCGCACGTAGCATACATTTACGGAACTGGAAATATTTCCGGAAATTCATATAACAATGGAGGTGCATCTGATACCTATGATGCATTCGGGTGTCCGTCCGAAGCTAGTAATGTGCTATTAATTGATTTTTCAGGTTGCCCACCACCGGCAATCAACTATAATAATCCGGTTTGTATTGGTGAAAATTTGGTTCTAACAACGACTTTCTCAGCTACTGCCAATTACTCTTGGACTGGTCCCGCAACTTTTTCAGGGAATAACAATACCCAAACAATTATTAATTCCTCTCAGGCAAATGCCGGCAACTATGGCGTAGTTATTTCATTTCCTGGATTAAATTGTTCGTTGGATACTTTTACGAATGTTAGTATTCATTCCAACCCAATTATCAATTTAGATTCTTTGAGGAATGCGACGTGTTTCGGAGCTGGTAATGGGAAAATATATACAACTGTAACTTCGGGAACACCAAGTTTCC
>JBIIVA010000085.1:0-10251 GCA_044339705.1 Crocinitomicaceae bacterium | reverse complement strand
TACTTCAAATGTCATCGGACTAAATGCTGGGAATTATACATTGATTGTAACTGATATTAATACTTGTGCTGACACAGCAACATTTACAATAACACAACCTACCCAACTAGTTGCAACGACAAGTAAAACTTCGAATTACAATGGACGTGATATCAGTTGTATTGGAGCCAACAATGGTTCAGTAGTAGTAGCATATAATGGCGGAACAACTCCTTATCAAATTAATTGGTCTCCTGGAAATCAAAACAGTGCATCTTTGAGTGGACTTGGTCCTGGAGTTTACACCGCAACAATCACAGATGTAACCTTAGCGAATCCCCCTGCTTTGACTTCAAATCATACACAAATAAATGTTTCTTGTTTTGGAGGCGCTAATGGTTCAATTGATTTAACCGTTGGAGGAGGCACTCCCAGTTACACCTATTTGTGGTCTAATGGTCAATCCACTCAAGACTTAACTGGATTAACAGCGGGGACATATTCGGTAACCATTACTGATTTAAATGGCTGTACGAAAAACCATTCCGTTACAATTTCACAGCCAAATGCTGCACTTACTTTATCCACGACTCAAGTAAATGTTCTTTGTTTCGGAAATACAACAGGATCAATTGATGTTAGCGTTAGTGGCGGTACTCCAGGATATACATACAATTGGTCAAATGGCTTGAATTCTCAAGATATCAATTCACTTAATGCCGGAAATTATACGCTCATCACAACCGATTCAAAAGGCTGTTCCGCTCAACTCAGTTTTGTAGTTACCCAGCCTGCTTCTCCTCTTATTAGCAGTATAGTTGAAAACAATATTGCTTGTTTTAGTGATGCGACGGGTTCAATTAATCTAAATGTATTCGGAGGAACATTTCCTTATTCATTCTCATGGAATAATGGTTCCTTAACAGAAGATTTAACTGGACTTACCTCAGGGCAATACATTGTTACCATAACTGATATCAATGGATGTATTCTAAAGGATACTGCTAATTTATCTCAGCCAATTGCACCTTTGGCTGCACAAATTACAAAGGTTGATGCTACGTGTTTTGGTTCCTCAGATGGATCAATTAATTTGTCAATAAATGGTGGCACTTCTCCATATAGTTTTATTTGGTCAAACGGAAGTATTACTGAGGATTTAACTAACCTAACGGCTGGAAATTACCAAGTGCAAGTCACCGACTTGAATGGTTGTTCATTATCTGCAAATACAACAATTAATCAACCTCTACAAATTGCAGTAACTAGTTCCAATAATGATGTTCTTTGTTTTGGGGAATCAACCGGATCAATTATCCTTTCCCTTAATGGTGGAATTACACCATACCAATTTAGTTGGTCAAATGGGTCAACTTTGCAAGACCTTAATAATGTTTCTGCAGGAAACTATTCTGTGATCATTACTGATTCAAACAATTGTACTCAATCATTTTCGACAACTATAATTGAACCTTTAACAACGATAAATTTATCCATTTCACATACCGATGCACTTTGTATTGGAGGTCAGCAAGGAACAACGGATTTAAGTGTTTCGGGAGGAAACCCTCCTTACTCTTTTCTTTGGAATAACAATCAAATTTCAGAAGATCTATCAAATTTAGTCGCTGGATACTATTATTGCACGGTTACTGATAATCACGGTTGTTCAGATACAATCGGCGCTACAATTTTTGACCCCTCCAACACCATGGAACCAAGTATTTCGAAAGCAAATGTTTCCTGTTTTGGAGGTTCCGACGGGGCTGCAGATTTATCGATTATTGGAGGGTTACCGCCATACGAATATTCTTGGAGTTCAGGATCTGTGAGTCAAGATTTATCCAATTTACAAATAGGGAATTACTTTGTAACCATAACAGACGTCAATAGTTGTCAGTCTTTCATTTCTACATTTGTTGATCAGCCCAATGCCCCGCTTTCCTCCGTTGAATCATTAACTGATGTAAAATGCTTCGGAAATTCAACAGGTGCGATTGATGTTACAATAAATGGTGGAACGCCTCCTTATTCATACAGTTGGAGCAATGGATTAATAACCGAAGACTTAAGTGAAATTGCAGCAGGCGTATACCAACTTATTGTTACTGATTTCAATTATTGTCAACTTACCATTAATAATGTAATTTTTGAACCTACAGATCTAATTTTAAGCGCATTAACAGAAAATGTTAAGTGCTACGGTGGTTCGGATGGAAGTATTGATTTGACTGTTTCAGGGGGAGTATCTCCCTATTCTTATAGTTATAGTAATGGTTCTGTTTTTCAGGATTTGAACAACCTATTATTCGGTAATTATAAAGTGATTGTTTCAGATAACAATCTTTGCAAAGACAGCTTGTCTATTTTGGTTTCTCAACCATCATCTCCACTGCAAGTTGATGAGTTATTATCTCATGTTTCCTGTTTCTCAGGGAATGACGGTAGTATCGATATAACAATTTCTGGAGGTACGAATCCCTATTCTGTAAGTTGGAATAATGGATCAGGTGAGCAAGATCAAGTTAATTTAAGTTCAGGTAACTATACTTTAGATATTACGGATGACAATGGTTGTTTTCTTTCTGAAAACTTCACATTAAATCAGCCCGCTGCACCTTTGTCAACTCAAATGTCAATGACTGAAAATCTTTGCTTTGGAGATTCGACGGGTACCGCCTCTGTTCTTGTATTTGGGGGAACTCCTGGTTATTCATATTCTTGGGAAAGTGGTCAAACGACAAGTCAAATCACAGGACTTCATTCAGGAATTTATATTGTTGAAGTAAAAGATTCCAAAAATTGTTTACTGAGAGATACAATTGAGGTATCACAACCGACAAAACTCTCAGTGAATGCTGATTCTTTAAGTGTAAGCTGCTGGGGTGTGAGTGATGGTGGAACAATTTCATTTATTCAGGGAGGAGTTGGTTCATATTCATTTAACTGGCTGCCAATTAATAACAATAATCAAAACGTATCGAATCTGCCAGCAGGAATCTATACAATTCAGGTAAACGATCAGAATAACTGTTTTGCAACCGATTCAACGGAGGTTTTACAACCTGATTCACTATTCGCTACCTTTGAATTGACGGATATACTTTGTCATGGGGAACCAACAGGAGCAATTGACGCAACCCTTTTTGGAGGAACGGCTCCATTTAGTTGTTTTTGCATCAATAATTTATCCGGTATAGATACTGCTGGATTAACTGCTGGATTTTATCAATATGTGGTTGTAGATGATAATGGTTGTTCAGTTTCATCCACACTAGAATTAACAGAACCTTCTCCTATCAGTGCACTTTCACAAATGATTCCGGTTAATTGCTTTGGAGGAAATGATGGATCGCTAAACATGAATGTAACTGGTGGCATAGATCCTTATCTGTTTCTATGGTCAATTGGTGATACAACTGCAAATATTGACTCGTTATATTCAGGAAATTATGTACTTCAAGTTAAAGACTCAAACAATTGTATAAGTTCATTTACCTTTTCAGTGACTGAACCTACGTTTCCGTTAACTTCTACATTCGTTGCTGTTCAACCTCAATGTTTTGGCTATGGTAATGGACAACTTTTAATAACAACATCCGGAGGAACACCGGGATATAATTATCTCTGGTCAACTGGAGATACGACTCAAAATTTAGACTCATTATTTACAGGAAATTATAGTGTAATCTTAACTGATACCAACAATTGTAAGGATACACTAGATTGTTTTTTAGCTGAACCAGCGCAATTACAACCCTCTTTTGATGCGGATATCCTTGTTGGATGTAGCCCATTAATCGTAAACTTCTCGAATACATCCAATGCTAGTTACAATTGCGAATGGACTTTTGGAAACGAAGGAAATTTTAATGGTTGCGAAGGAGTTACCTATCAATTTGAAGCAGGGGGTATTTTTGATGTTTCATTGACTGTATATGATTCAAATGGTTGTTTTAATGATATCACATACGAAAATTTTATTACCGTATATCAAAGTCCCGTTGCTGCAATTAATGCAAATCCTCAAGTACTTTACCCTGAACAAAACACTACATTTATTTCAAATAATTCTTTGCATGGGGATTTTTACATTTGGAATATGGGAGACGGAACTTCAAATGAGTTACTCTTTGAACCAGGAACATATACATATCCCATGAGTTTTGCGGATTCTTTTCTTATTACACTTTATGCCATGACAACAGAAGGATGTTCAGATACAGCTTATCAAAAAATATTTTTCAGAAATGATCCTTACTACTATGTTCCAAATACGTTTACAGTAAACGATGATCTAATGAATGATAGTTGGTCCCCTGTTTTTTCGAATCCATACGGGGTGAAAAAATATTTAATGCAGATATTCAATCGTTGGGGTGAATTAATTTTTGAAACGAACGATGTTTTTTTAGGCTGGACTGGCGTAATGAATAATCAGCAAGTTCAAGATGGAACCTATTCTTGGAGGATGCAGTTTACATGGGTTGATAATCGAGTTTATTCTGAAGTTGGGCATGTCAATTTATTAAGATAAATACAACTCAATGAATCAAGGAAAGCAATAGCGTAAAATCAAAAAAGGGGATTAACGCTTGTTAACCCCCTTCAAAATTCGATTGGATTGAATTGAATTAATTTTTTATGATAGAATAGTTCAAAGCCTTATTATTAGCAACTACACTTAATATGTAAGAACCAGCATTCAAATTAGAAATATTTATTGAAGCAGAATTACTTACGTTTCCTGACAATAAAACTTTCCCACTCAAATCAATTAAATCATAACTCACAGCTTCATCCGTTTTCAAATTAATAAAATCAACTGTAGGATTTGGATAAACCTCTACATTAATTTGTTCATTATCTAAAATTGAAGAAGCTGAAGGAAGTAGAACTTTATCGATCACATGAACAACGCCATTATCAGCTGTCACATCGGCAGTAGTTACGTTCGCATCATTAACTTTCACGCCTCCTGTTAAAGAAACAGTCACACTTGCACCATTTACGGTTAATACAGGGCCAGCAACCAAATCAGTTGATAAAACAGTTCCTGCCACAACATGGTATGTAAGTACATCTGCTAAGTTCGGTAATGCTAAGATTCCATTAATATCCGTATTCAAAGCTGTAGCTAAGTTGTCAAAAGCTGTGTTTGTTGGAGCAAATACAGTAAACTCAGCTAAAGGGTCTGTCAATACAGGAAGTAATTCTGCTTTAATTACTGCAGAGGTTAGAGTCGAAAAACCATTGTCAATGGCAACGTCAACAACCGTTTCAATCGGTAAAACAACAGCATTCAAAACATGTACTTTACCGTTATCAGCATCGATGTCAACAGCTGTAACCTGAGCTTGATTTACAAAAACATTTCCTGTTGTTGTTTTGGTTAACTTTAATGTATTTGTTGTGCTTAATGGTGTAACGATTGCTCCATTGGTAACAGCACTTGACGCTACCTCAGTTCCCAAAACATGATACGCCAAAATATTCGCAAGATTAGGTAAATTCAATAAACCATTTACGGTTGTGTCTAAAGCTGCTGCCAGACTTTCGAATGCAGCATTAGTTGGGGCAAATACTGTAAACGTCCCAAAAGGATCTGTTAACAATGGCAACAATTCTGCCTTCACAACTGCTGATGTTAACGTTGAAAATCCATTATCAATTGCAACATCTGCCACTGTTTCTGATGGAAGAACAACCGCGTTTAATACATGAACAATACCATTGTCAGAATTGATATCTACAGCTGTAACCTGTGCTTGATTTATAAAAACGTTTCCTGTTGTTGTTTTTGTCAACTTCAATGTATTTGTTGTACTAAGCGGAGCAACGATTGCTCCATTTGTTACGGCACTTGATGCTACCTCTGTTCCTAAAACATGATATTTTAGAATATCTGCAAGATTAGGTAGGTTAAGTAAACCACTTACTGTAGTATTCAAAGCAACCGCCAAGCTATCGAATGCCGCATTGGTTGGTGCAAAAACAGTGAATGTCGCAAATGGATTTGATAAAGCAGGGACTAATTCTGCTTTCACAACAGCAGCTGTTAAGCTTGTAAAACCATTATCAATTGCAACATCAACAACTGTTTCAGACGGTAGAACAACAGCGTTGAGTACGTGAACAACTCCATTATCTGCCTCTAAATCTGCTGCACTTACTTGAGCTTGATTAACAAAAACATTGTTGGTAGTGGTTTTAGTTAATTTTAAAGTATTCGTTGCACTCAAGGGAGAAACGATAGCCCCGTTAGATACCTGTGACGACGGAACCTCAATTCCTAAAACGTGATACAATAGAATATCTGATAAAGCCGGGTTCGCTAGCAAACCATTGATGTCTGTGTTTAGAGCATTAGCGAGTGCTGTAAATGCTGCATCGTCAGGAGCAAAAACAGTTAACGTAGCATTAGGATTTTGTAATGCGGAAACTAATCCTTCTTGAATCAGAGCTGCCTCCAAATAATTGTGATTCGGACTGGTAGCAATGACATTGTCAAAAACGTTAGTCTGAGCATTCGTGAAGAAGTTTAAAGCTAAAAAACTGGTCACGGTAAGTAATCTTAATTTTTTCATATTTTTTTTGTTTAATTATTACTAAAAAAGATAAAACAATATAAATTCTGTTTGGTTCACAAAAAATTCGAAAAAAGATTTACATATCTACCACATTGAGAGTTTAAAATTCTGAAAAACAAATATTTAATAAACAAAAAAGGATTTCTTAAATTTTCATAATTTAGAAACTCTTTTGAGAATGAACTGAAATTAGCCATTATCAATTTTTGTGAAACAATTATAAGCTGTTACTTCTAACGATTTGTTCTTTTTTAGGATTAATCCCAAAAAGCGCTACGGACCAAATCAATATCTTCCAAAACTTTATTCTTTCCAGAAAAGGATTGCAAAAAATAGTCATAACGCAATAATATTGATTATACTTTCCGTTGTGATGCTGCAAATGATGGTTAGCATTTTGAATGATGTAAAAGCGTTGAAGAATTCTAGCAAATTTCGGCAGTTGTAATGGATGTTGGTGCGACCATTTATGAATTAAATTCGCTTGAGCTCCAACGCCGACGAAGAGCAAAACTTCCCAATAAAATCCTATTAGTAAACTTAACACAAAAATAATCCCACCTGCAGCATAAACTCCTTTGGTAAGATTCCAATATGACAACGCTGTCATTTTCATTGGATAGTCATGATGAATTAAAAGTCCATTGATAGCAGAAGCAAAATAACTTGGATTCATTTCAGCATACTGATCAACATAAAAATGAAAAATCCCTGTTGCAAAATCAGCTAGAAGTATTATCAAAAATATTTTTATCACTAACATTTTATGTATTTACTCTTCGAAATCATTAATTTTTTAATTCCCTAAAATATCGTAAGCAACTAAAGCCTGACTAAAATAGCAAATAATCTTCTAAATAAATTGGAATGGCAGCTTTGAAAGACAAATTAATTAAATTTAAACTTGGTTTTTATTGTTGTAATTCACTGTAAACTAATACTCAAAATGAAATTAGTCAGATTGTATCATTAATGTATTATTTAGGACGTTGGAATTTTAAATTAAATTGTTTTAAGTTTGTACAATGCGTTATCATCACAAAGTACTTCTTTTAATCTTTTTGCATACTCAATTAAATGTATTTAGTCAAACTGTTTTTACAGGCAATGGCGTTATTGATACTGAAGGAAATTTGTACCCAAGTATTGTTCTAGGAAATGGTCAAGAATGGATGACTACTAATCTTTCAGCAAATCGTTTCTCAGATGGAACACAACTGAATTATTGCGAGGAACAACAGATTTGGTCCACAAGTGAATTTCCTTGTTACGCGGCCTATTCGAATATTATCACAAATGCTCAGAATTTAGGTTACTTGTATAACTTCTACACCATCGCTTCTGATAAAAATATTTGCCCCTCAGGATGGAGAGTTCCATCGGAATTAGATTGGTCAAAATTTTCAAACTATCTTGGCGGATTCGCTGTTGCCGGTGGAAAATTAAAATCAACCAATAGTACTCATTGGTTAGCCCCAAATATTGGAGCCACAGACGAAATCAATTTTTCAGCTATCGGAGCAGGTTGTCGATATAATCAAGGCTATTTCAATAACTATAGTACATATGCCTTCTTTTGGACAAGCACTGAGCTGGACGGAACATGGGCTTGGTTTAGATCTTTAAAAAACAATTCTGATGAATTAGTTCGTAATTTCTCTAAGAAACAAAACGGTTATTCCATTCGATGCATGAGGGATTTGGAAGCGGGAGTCATCGATAATAAAGCCGAACGAATTGAAATTGTACCTAACCCGGTAATTGACAAATTCGAGGTTTTACTAAACGAAGAACTGAGAAATCAGATTCAATACCTAAAAATTACTGATTTATTTGGAAAAATTGTACTTTTAACTCATGACAATAATATGTTCCTTGAATTACATGATGTGCCCAAAGGAATCTACTTTTTGGAAATAATTTCAAATAATTTTAACATTAAAAAGAGATTTATTAAGATATAATTTTAAATTTGTGCTATGCTAAAAAGAATTACTTTATCACTTTTTGTAGGAAGTATGATTCATACTTTTGGTCAAGTATCCAATAATAATGGACAATTGGATAATTTAGAGGAACTCTCCACCAAGTATACGATCCCTATTACGATGCCGGATAGTATAAACTTGATGATGGACATTTATTTACCCATTCTTAGAGATTCTTTAGTCATAAACGTAGACATACTTGGAAACACAGTTCCAATTGAGGTTTTGAAAAAAGGTGTTCAATTTATAATGTATGACTCAATCAATGGACAACCCAATCCGAACCCCTACCAGTTGCCTATGATTTATGCCAGAACTCCTTACAACAAAGGTGAGTGGGATGGACTAGCGGCGCCAATGAATATGCTTGGTTTCGCATACGGAATTCAAGATATGCGCGGTAGATATACTTCAGAAGGAGTGTATATGCCAATTTACAGTGATAGTTGGAATAAAAACGCTTACCACCCTCAATATGGTCACGTGCTTGATGTTACGCCACTTAGCGATCCAAGAAATGGAAATAAGCATGAAGACGGTTACAATACACTCCAATTCCTATTGAATAAAGACTGGCAGTTTGACAATGATCAAGACGGTATTCCAGAGACAACAGCAAAATTAACGAATGGTCGTTTTGGAACCTTTGGAGCATCGGCATTGGGTTACAATCAATATCAATTAGCCGCAGCTCGTAAAATCGACCCAAGTCAACCTGGCTTAAAGTGTATGGTTCCGATTGTTGCTACACAAGAGTTCTTCAGAAGTACTGGTTATCAGAATGGAGTTTTTGCAGACAATTTAGTAAATGGCTGGTTAAAAGGTCAAATTTTCTCCGGTACTGATGACGACCTGAATGACATCGATAATGATATTGATAATAATTTGCATTCTGCGACTGATTATGGCTTACCAAATAAATTCGTTGCCGCTACAAACGCAATTGAACACTTCTCAAGCGTTCGTTATTTGGGTGGTCCGGCTGGATATTATCCAAACAGTATCGGAAGAAAAGATATGGATGCTTCCAGAGCAATGGTTAATGCACAAGGACTTGGAGATTCTTTGGGAACGATTAGTCGATATACCAACATGGAGGTTCCTGCATATCACTTAACAGGTTGGTGGGATATTTTCATCGATGGTCAAATTGAAACCTGGAATTTGATGCGTCAGCATTTGGATCCAAACAAGAAGAATAAGTATTTACAAAAATTGATTATCGGCCCATGGGCTCACCAAACGATTGGTAGTCTAAGAACTGGTGACATGGAATATAAGGACAATGTTTACGATGTTCTTGGTGTGGATTTAGATGAATTTTCGGATAACGAAATTCCAATTGGAAAAGCTGTAAATTCCGAGTTAATTCAATGGTACCGTTACAACTTAAATTATGACAGTACGCAATATTTAGGTGAGCCAAAAGCTTTTATTAAAGAATCGCAACTATGGTCACCAATTGACGGAACACCTCTTGAAGTTAGAGTTCCTGCTGAAGATTATAAAATTCCATTGAATCAACTTTTAAGTTTCCTGACTGGTGCAGATTCACTAAAGGGAATTAAAGTTGCCGTAAGATCCAATCCCGCTGATTCAGTTGGACAGATTTTAACTCAAGACATTCCTCCAACGGGAACTCCGTTAATAACAGGGTTAGACAGTAGCGAAGTGGTTCAGGTAGAATATAAAGA
>JBIIVA010000027.1:0-18994 GCA_044339705.1 Crocinitomicaceae bacterium | reverse complement strand
GTTGCTGATGATTCCGTTGCAAATACTTACGGCGATATCAGTGCGAATGTTAACTTAAGTAGTATTGTATCCAAGTTGCAATATGATCAAACCTTATCCCAGGAGGATCAGGATCAATGGTTGGCTTTAAACAATTACATAGAATTTAATCCGGTCGTTGGGCAACAAGGTTTGAATATTAAAAAAGTAACTGCACCAGGTTATTTAGAACGAAATCTTGCAGATAATGATGTTCAAAGTATTAAATCAAGTTTGGCATTACATTACAAATTGAATGAGAATAGTCAGATTTCTTACACTGGAAAATTTGGAATGGGAACAGCGATCTATCAGGGTGCTAACAGATATTCTATTAATGATATTCTATTTCATCAACATAAATTGGAATGGTCTGGTAAAAATCATTTAGTAAAAGCATACGCGACGATAGAAAATGCCGGGCAGTCTTATGATGCAGTTTTCACTGGCATTAATATATCCAAAGCCTCAATTGGTGACAATTGGGTTCCGGCCTATTTATCTAAGTTTTTTGGGACATTAGGTGATTTGAATGATGACTATTCTAATTCTGCAAGTGAAAGTCAGGTCGCTTATGCCATGCAAGTTGCGCTGGACTCTGCAAATAATTCCTGGTATCAACCCGGAACAGCGGCTTATGACAGCGTTCGTGCACAAATCGTAAAAAGTGCAGATCTTCAAAGAGGTTCAAAATTCGTTGATCGCTCTGCTTTGTATCACATTGATGGACAATACAACTTTTCACAAGTAAAATGGATGGATTTAATGGTTGGTGGAAATTTTAGATACTATTCGCCAAATTCATTTGGAACGATTTTTACAGATACTCTTTTAAATCCGGCTGATACCCTTGCCGATGGTTCAGCTGATCCAAATGCAGAATTTAAAAAATTGAGTCTATGGGAAATGGGAGCTTTTCTCCAAGGTAGCAAAAGATTTTTTAATGATAAGTTCCGAGTTATAGGCTCTGTTCGAATTGATAAAAATCAAAATTTTGAACCTCAATTTTCTCCTCGTTTGAGTTTGGCATATAACTTAAAGTCTCACAACTTTAGAATTGGTGCGCAATCTGCATTTAGAACACCAACGCTTCAAAATCAGTTCATTGATTTAAATTTAGGACCAATAACATTGATTGGAAATTTGAATGGAATTCAAAATGTTTACACGCTAAATTCTGTAACAGCATTTAAAGATAGTTTGAATGCCGTTAACGGAGATTTGAACGCGGTAGATCATAAAATACTTCAGGCTAAAGAGTATAAGGCGCTACAGCCGGAACAAGTTAAAACAATTGAATTTGGTTATCGTGGTATGTTTAAAAATAAGCTATTCATAGATGCTGATGTCTACTTTAATCAATATACTAATTTCATTGCAGATGTTCGTGTTGTGAGACCACAAAATGGAACGATGGCTGGCGAGGAAAGTGGCTTTGATGCTGTTATTACAAACAAATATGATGTATATCAAGTTCCTGTCAATAGCCAAAAAACCGTCAATTCTTTTGGTGCTGGAATTGCAATTTCCTATGCTATTTCAAAAAATTATCAAGCATCTGTCAATTATACATATGCTCAGTTATTAACACAGACATTGGAAGATGATTTAATACCTGGATTTAATACAGCTCCACATAAAATTAATGTTGGAATTACTGGTAAAAATGTTTGGAAAAACCTTGGATTTACAACTAATTTTCAATACGTAGAAGGTTTCGAATGGCAAAGTACGTTTGGAGATGGAAGGGTAAATTCATATACCGTTTTGGATTTACAATTGAATTATCCGTTTAAGGTAAAAGACAATGAACTTATCGTACGTGTTGGAAGTTCAAATTTATTGAATCAACAGAGAAGAGAAATATATGGTGGACCAATGATTGGTCGAATGATTTACACAACTATTGGTTTTAATCTGGATAGAAAAAAGTAAAACATTTCTAATAATCCAAAACAAGAGAGTTCATTCTTTTCACTTCTGACTGCTTTTCATAATTTTTTGTAGTGTATATTTGCGTTAAATCAGTTATATTTATCGCACCAAACTTAACATAAAAATATGAAATCTGTCATTGGCTGTATATTTGTACTAATTACGGTATTTAGTTTTAAAGCACAAGTTGTTATAAATGAGGTTATGGTTAATCCTCAAACTAATGCAACATCTGCTCAGTTTCAGTCTCTTAAAATGTGTTCTCAATCTGCTAACGGATCAGAATATATTGAGCTATATAATTCATCAGGATGCCCTGTAGACATTAGTTGTTATCTTATAGGATTCAATACAAATTTTCTTACAGGGATTAATGGAACCTATCGTTTTCCCACTGGTACAGTTATTCCAGCAAATAGTTTCCTTTCCATTGGAGGTCCCAATTCTGGAGCGACAATAAATTTATACGCGGCATGTAATACCTCAAATCTAAACACAGATGCTGATCGTTGGTTTTTGCCAAATGGAGACGGTTACTTAATCTTATGGAACGCAAGTGGTACGCCAGTCGATGCTGTGTTTTGGACTTCAAATCCAGGAGAAACGTCGAAGTGGGGAACAGACTCAGATATTTCATTAGCACCAACATTTATAGCTCAAGGAACAAATTGTACTACAATTAATTCATTGAATGGACCAGCACAGATTTCAGCATCATCAACAATAGTGCATTATGCTGGTCAATCCCCTACAATTGGAAATGTTATTCACCGAATAGTTGATGGAGGCTCGAATTGGGCTACTAATGCCACTCCGAGTATAAACGCATGTAATGGCACATGTAATTCTAACCCAAACAGTTTTAATTTGAACGCATCTGTTACACAACCCACGTGTGGAAACAATGATGGGGTTATTGCTTTTTCTCCAACACCAAGCGGTACTTATTTTTATAACTGGCCCTTTTCCACCACAGGAAATGTAAGCAGTGTAAATAACTTGTCAGCTGGAAGTTATCTAGTAACAATAACAAATTCAAGTGGATGCTCCAGGGATACTACAATTATATTGTCAGAAGATTGCCCGACTAGCACTTGTAATATTGCTCAAATTAATGCATCTATGGCAAATGCTGGTTTTCAGCCTTTAAATGTTTCTGGATACCCATGCGCTCTGTACTTTTTCAATCCCAATACAACAAATAATTGGAATTCGGCACAAAGTCAGGCAGCGGCCGTCGGTGCAACGTTACTCACGGTCTGTGATTTGGCCGAAAATAATGCCGTGTGGCAGGCGGCTGTTTCTGTAGGGGTTACCGGTGGATTGTGGATTGGTTATTCGGATCAAACTACTGAAGGTTCTTGGGCATGGATTGATGGAAGCACTTGTACTTTTACCAATTGGAATTCAGGAGAACCAAGTAATTCATCTTGTTTTCCTTCGAACGATGGTGAAGATGGAGCAATTATTCAAATGGCAAATGGACTTTGGAATGATGTTTATCTTGGTCCGACTGGTGCTTGCTTAAACCCAGCGGCATATGCTTCACTTGTAAAAGTTAATTTATGCCCAGAGGTAACACCTGTCGTGGGGGCCCAAAATGTTTGTCAAGGTGATCCAGTTCAACTTTCTGCAACAGGTATTTTCGGTTCTAGCCCATACACATTCACTTGGCTTGATCCAAATGGAAATCAATTGGGAACGGGTTCTCCTTTCACATACAGTCCTGCTGCTGATATTACCCTGACCGCCGTTGTTACGGATCAATTTGGATGTACAGGAGATCAAACGATAAGCGTTACAACTCAAGATTGTACTCCTCAAGAGGCTGGTTTATGTTGCCCTTTTGATGGATGGGATTATTTGTTGCCAATTACAATTACTAATAATGCTCCAGTTGCTACATCCGGTAATTTACAAACTTTACTTATTTTGGACACACAAACACCAATTTCTCAAGGGAAAATGCAAGCAAGTGGAAACGATATTCGTTTTATCGAAGGTGTTTGTACCAACGTTATTCCTCATTATATAGAGAGTGGAATTAATACTGCTCAAACAAATATCTGGGTAAGACTTCCTTCCATATCTCCTAATTCATCAATTACCATTTATTTAAAATATGGTAATCCTACAGCAACATCCGTTGCAGTTCCATTTACAGGAGCGGCAAATTCTATGTTTCCATCTGTTTTGACCGTAACTGGAATACAAAACCTTTCCGGCAATCAAGTCTATGATTGGATTGATGTTCCAGCAGGCTCCACAGTAACTATGACAAATGGACTACCAGTAACATTGTCGGCTAGAAAAATTGTTTTCAATGGAAACTTTGATGGTGCAAGCAAAGGAAATGGTCCACAAGCTGGCCCTGGTGCTGGTGGGGCTGGAAATAGTGGGACAGGTGGTGGAGGTGGTGCTTACGGTGGAAATGGTGGTGGAGGTGGAACTAACAATGGCGGAACTGCATACGGAACTGCAACCGGAACAGATATTACCATAGGTTCAGGAGGAGGAGGTGCTGATTGCCCAGCTACAGCAAGGGGAGGTGGAGCTCTTACTATTACAGGGAGTGTTATTGAACTGAATGGTAATGTCAATGTCGAAGGCCAAAGTATAACTAACCAATGTTGTTGCAATGATGCATCAGAAGCTGCTGGTGCCGGTTCAGGGGGAGGAGTTATGATTGCTGTTGATCGAATAACAGGAAGCGGTCTTGTAAATGCGAAGGGTGGTAAGGGACAAGATAGTCAAGCGAAAGAAGGCGGCGGCGGCGGCGGCGGCGGAAGAATTAAATTCTTTTATTCACAGTCAAATCAGTTTTCAGGTGCCACTCAGGTTAACGGTGGTTTAGCTGGTACTGGTGGTCAATCAGGTATGCAACCTGGTCAAAATGGTACTTTTCACGCTGCTCCGGTTCCTGGTTTAATATTTAATTTTGGTTCTGAAATTCCTGTCAGTATTCCAGATGTGCAATTCAGCGCAACTACTGTTTGTGAAAACAACCCAAATGTGTTTACAGATCAAACAACTTTGGTTTCTGGTGGAACTATTAGCACTTGGGAATGGAATTTCGGTGTGGCAAATGCTACTTCAGCTGATCAGAATCCAAACTATACCTACGGCTCTGCAGGACAATATACAGTTACCCTTGTTGTAACATCTTCAACAGGTTGTGTTGATTCAATCCAAAATCAAGTGGTCGTAAATCCGGGTGTTTTGGCAGATTTTAATGGACAAGATGTTTGTTTAGGAAGTTCTATTAACTTTACTGATCAATCTTCATCTTCAGCTTCCTCATGGCAATGGGATTTTCAAGATGGTAATACAAGTAATTTGGAAAACCCAACTCATACTTACACGAATCCAGGAAACTATGACGTTGAATTAGTTGTATTAACATCAAATGGTTGTTCGGATACAAGCAATATTTCATTTTCCGTTTTCCCGTTACCAAATGTGAATGCAGGAGCGGATCAAACGATATGTTTGGGGACGAGTATATCACTGAATGCAACTGGAGCCTCTGCCTATGTTTGGACTCCATCTAATGTAACAAATGGTCAAACTTTTTTACCGAATGCAAGTGGAAATTATTCAGTTGTTGGAACCGATGCAAATGGATGTGCTGATGATGATCAAGTTAACGTGACAGTTTTACCAATTCCAATTGCAAGTATTTCTGTGAATCCACTGACTGGATTTCCAGGCGATGTGTTTACTTTTACTAACGGAAGTTCCAATGCAACTGCCTACGATTGGAATTTTGGAAATGGACAGTCAATTTCAACAAATAATTCTGCAGATCAAACACAATCTTATCAAGCTCCTGGTACTTATTTAGTTTATTTACTGGCCTCAAATTCTTTATGTGGAGATAGTTCTGCTTTAACTGTTACAGTTCTAACTCCTGATGTTGAAATATTAGCTCCAAATGTTTTTACAGTTAACGATGATGGTGTGAATGATGAATGGTCAATTGTTGTAAAAAATGCGTCCTCTGTAAAAGTAGATATTCAAAATAGATGGGGTAATACAATGTTGACTTTAGGTCCAAATCAATCATGGGATGGAACAATTGATGGAAAAGAGGCTACAGATGGTGTTTATTTTTATAAATATGAAATAAAGGATAATTTTGGAAAAGTATTTACTGGGCATGGTCATTTTACATTGATACGTTCAAATTAATTGCACTTTTGGCGTTATAATTTATGCGCTTAAGGATCCATTAATCATTTTATTTTTCTTTTCAATATGGAATTTATTGATCCAAATCTTGATAAGTATGTTTCTTTTCATACTTCTTCTGAGGAGGAACTTCTTCAAAAAATAAATCGAGAAACTCATTTAGAAGTTTTACAGCCAAGAATGTTAAGTGGACACTTTCAAGGTCGTGTTTTGAGTATGTTATCAAAAATGATAAAACCGAATCGTATTCTTGAGATAGGAACATATACGGGCTACTCTGCGATTTGTTTAGCCGAAGGACTTGTTGAAGATGGAATAATAGTTACAATTGACGTGAACGAAGAACTTGAAAATCGCGTTAGAAATTATTTTAATCTGTCTAAATACAAAAATCAGATTACTTATTTTGTTGACGATGCGATTAAACGTATTCCCAATCTTAATGAATATTGGGATATTGTTTTTATTGATGCCGACAAAATGAATTACCTAAACTATTATCGTTTGGTTTTCCCCAAAGTTCGCATGGGAGGTTATATTATCGCGGATAATGTGCTTTGGTCCGGAAAAGTTATTGATCCTTCAAAGCAGGATAAAGAAACAAACTTACTTCGTGAATACAATGATTTTGTTCACAATGATCCACGAGTAGAAGAGGTATTACTTCCAATTCGTGATGGTTTGATGATAGCAAGAAAAATTAGTGAATAATCGATTGGAAATAAAAAAAACGGCGGATGGTTCGAATACACTCTTTTTAAAAGAGCTTAAAGAAACTTATCATTCATTCCATGGTGCGATTCAAGAATCAATTCATGTTTTTATTCAACAAGGGCTACAACAATTTACTTCCTTAGATGAGATTTCCGTATTTGAGCTTGGATTTGGTACAGGTTTAAATGCCTTACTCGCAAGTTTATGGTCCGGTAAGAATAAAATTAAAATTGATTACACAACCATTGAAGCATTTCCAGTACCAATTGAGATTTGTGGTAAAATGAATTATTGTTCTTTTCTTGAAAAGGAATCAATTCATGTCTACAATAAAATTATCAATGCATCCTGGAGTCAAACAATTGAAATTTCTGAGTTTTTCTCGATTCATAAAGTCCATAAAACCATTCAAGATTGGTCATGTAATGATTCATTTGACGTAATTTTTTATGATGCTTTCGGACCAAGAGCGCAACCAGAAATGTGGGAAATACCTGTCTTAGAGAAAATGTTTGAATCATTGAATAGTAATGGAGTAATGGTTACTTATTGTGCTCAAGGTCAGTTTAGAAGAAATTTAAAATCTTTAGGATTCATGGTAGATTCTCTTCCTGGACCACCGGGTAAAAGAGAAATGACAAGGGGAACCAAAATTTAACAAATATTATATCGGTATGACTTGTCAAATTGAGAAAGTGTAGTAATTTTGTTTCGAAAATTACAAATCATAGAGTAATTTTTGAGTTTTATAGTTTTAGCATGGTTTAGCAGAAAGAGGAACAAGTTGAGGTTTGTTCCTCTTTTTGTTTTAAATTCGTTTAAGAATTTCCTTAATTTCGCTCAAAATTAGTGCAGTTGCTCCCCAAACAATTTTGTTTTCTAGTTTAAAACAAGGAACATTCTTGATAGATGAACTTTTTGTGATTTGAACATCAAAATTTGAAAGATTCTCGTCGGAAAGTAAATCTTTAAACTTAACTAGGATGATTTCATCTACTTCATTTGAATTTACATCGAATGTGGGCATTTTTTTGTGCCAATATAAAAACGGATAGACTTCGAAATTTGAAATCGGAATGTAAACAGGGGTAATCTGACCAATGAGTTCGGCATAATTCATATTGATGTTTATTTCCTCAATTGACTCTCGCCTTGCTGTTTCTTCAAGTGAACTGTCACTTGGTTCTTTTTTTCCTCCTGGAAAGGCAATTTGTTTGCTGTGATGGCCATTGTATTCAGATCGTTCGATTAAAATTAAATGTCTCTCTAAATCTTTTTCAAAAAAATGAACGCCGACTGCTGAAAGTCGAACTAAATCTGACGTTTTGTGCGTTTGAAATCGCGAAGGATAGAATTTTTGATGTGCTTCAATTCCGGGTAAGTTTTTTAGTTCTTTAGTAATTCTTTCGAGAAACAACATAAACGCTTATTTCATGGAGCTAAGTACTTTTTTTAAGTCATCAAGGAAATACCGCATTTTATCGGCTCTTCCACAAAACTGTACTATGTAATAGCGATTTTTTTTTTGTATTGCCGCAACATAGTATAGGGATGAATTATCGGTTTCCCAATTATATGTTTTAACGAAAGGTTCCATAACGGTTTTTATTAAACAGTTAACGTTTTTCTTAAAACTCACAGCCTCTGAAATTCGCCCCTTGTCGTTGATAGATTTTTTCCTTTTTCTTGTAGCATCCTCAAGAATCGCTTCAAGCGCATTTTCTTCGTTGGCTAGAAATCGAATATTTGAAAGTTCCCTTTGAGTTATTTCAGAAATCCCGAAATAAAGTTGTAATTCCTCGATTGAATAAGTTTTGCAATCAGATCCGTCAACGCAAGTTGTATTGTATGACGAGAAACTACTACCGGAGAATTTTTTTGGCAATCGAAAAGAAAGTCCGTGGTAATTTATTTTCCATGAATCCTTGAAATTGAAATCCATCTTGTTCTCATAAATTTCTTTTGCTAACTTTTTCTGCTGATCAGCAGGACATCCTGTTAGAATAAGCAACAATAAAATCAAATGGATATTTTGTTTTAGCTTTTTATAAAAAGATTTTGGATGAATTATTGAATTTTCCATTTAATCCAAATATAGTTTTTGTTTTTGTCTTTGAATTCATTTGTTGAAATATTTTACAAAACATCAAAAATAAAAATTAGAAATAATGGAAAGTGTGTTTAAAAAAGAGGGGTGTAGTTGAAAAAATATGATAAATATTGTTAGCTAGCCCTAAAAATTAAGTACTTTTGCTGAAAATAATATTAAAAATGGCAACTAAGAGACTAAAAGCTTATCAAGATGTTCTAAACCGAGAACCAAAGCACATTGAATTCGAAGGCAAACTATCTGAATTGTTTGGGAGAAACGTTTTTCACATGGATGTAATGCGTGAATACTTACCTTCAGATACTTATAAATCCATGTTGGAGTCTGTTAATAACGGAACACGTTTGGATCGTAAGAATGCAGATCAAGTTGCGTCAGCAATGAAAGATTGGGCTATTTCTAAAGGCGCAACACATTACACGCATTGGTTTCAACCATTAACGGGCGCTACGGCCGAGAAACATGATGCATTCTTTAAACCGATTGGACCTGGAAAGGCCATTGAGCGTTTTGATGGTGATATGCTTGTTCAACAAGAGCCAGATGCATCTTCATTTCCGAATGGCGGAATTAGAAATACTTTCGAAGCAAGAGGTTATACAGCTTGGGATCCCTCGTCTCCTGCTTTTGTTATTGGTAAAACTCTTTGTATTCCAACCATTTTTATCTCATACACGGGGGAATCCTTAGATTATAAAATGCCTTTATTAAAAGCACTGAACGCTGTTGATTTAGCTGCTGTTGAAGTTTGTCAATACTTTGATAAAAATGTAACTAAGGTTCATGCAACCCTCGGTTGGGAGCAAGAATATTTTTTAATCGATCAAGCTCTTTTCAATGCTCGTCCTGATTTAATGTTAACGGGTCGAGCTCTTTTTGGTCATGCTCCTGCGAAAGGTCAGCAATTGGAAGATCATTATTTTGGTTCAATTCCTGAGCGTGTCAATGCATTCATGCGTGAATTTGAGGTAGAGTCCTTATTGCTTGGAATTCCGGTTACTACTCGTCACAATGAGGTTGCTCCAAATCAATTTGAATGTGCACCAATTTTTGAAGAATGTAATCTAGCAAACGATCATAATTTGCTTTTAATGGATTTAATGGAGAAAATTGCAAGAAAGCATGACTTTCGGGTTTTACTTCATGAAAAACCATTTGCTGGAGTGAATGGCTCAGGAAAGCATAATAATTGGTCACTTAGCACAAATACGGGTGTCAACTTACTTGCGCCAGGGAAAAATCCAAAAACGAACTTACAGTTTTTAACTTTCTTCGTGAATACAATCAAAGCAATTCATGATAATGCAGATTTACTTCGCGCGGCAATAGCATCTGCAGGAAATGATCACCGTCTTGGTGCAAATGAAGCCCCACCAGCCATTATTTCTGCATTTATCGGCTCGCAGCTTTCATCTTTGTTGGATGACCTTGAAAAGAATATCAAGGCTGGGAAAATGACTCCGCAAGATAAAACTGAACTAAAGTTGAATATTGGTAAAATACCTCAAATTTTATTAGATAATACGGATCGAAACAGAACTTCTCCATTTGCGTTTACCGGAAATAAATTTGAATTCCGTGCGGTTGGTTCATCAGCCAATTGTGGCTCTGCAATGATTGTTTTAAATACCATTATGGCTAAACAATTGAAAGAGTTTAAAAAATTAGTAGATGCTAGAATTGACAAAGGTGAATCAAAAGATGAGGCAATTTTAAAAGAACTTCAATCACTTATCAAGCAATCTAAGAAGATACGTTTTGAAGGAAATGGATATGGTGATGAGTGGGTGAAAGAGGCGGAAAAAAGAGGTCTTTCAAATTTAAAAGATACACCTCGGGCATTACAGGTTTGGCATGACAAGAAAGTTGCTAAACTTTTTGAAGAAATGGGAGTCTTGTCAGAACGAGAATTAGATGCAAGGAGAGAAATAGAATTTGAAAACTACGTTTTAAAAATTCAAATAGAATCTAGATTGATGGGTGATTTGACTCAAAACCACTTTATTCCTGCGGTAGTTGAATATCAAAATAAATTGATTAGCAATGTTCAAGGCTTAATTTCAATTTTGGGTGAAAAAGCAGGAAAGGAAGCTGCCAAAGCTCAAATTCAATTGATTCAAGAAATTTCTTTTCATATGAATAAGATGAAGGCTGCATCCGATGCGATGCTTGAACAGCGAAAATTGGCCAATAAAATTGAGGATGCAGAGAAGAAAGCACTTGCATACTGCGACAAGGTTAAATCTCATTTCGATGAGATTAGATACCATGCTGATAAACTTGAATTATTAGTGGAAGATGAATTGTGGCCATTACCGAAATTTAGAGAATTGTTGTTTACAAGATAAGTATACATACAACTACCAAAAAGAATGGCTGTTTCGAACAAACGATACTGCCATTCTTTATTTAAAGCTCAAGGTGAATCTTAATAAAGAATGGAGTGCATCCTTATCTTTTTTAAATGAAAGACATGTCACTTGAGCACCATTTTTATTTTGAAAAGTGTATATTTTATTGGTGGTTTCTAAAAGGTTTTTAGAGGCTTTAAAGCCTGGAATTAACTCTAAAAAAAGACCTTTCCATCCCGCATTAGATATTTTAACGATGTTTTTTGGATCACCTGAAAAAAATGGATTCAGTTTTGTTTTTACAAGCTTGGACTTCATTGGCATTGTGCTGATAATAATTTGATTTGTATCTAATTGATTCACTCGAATAGTTTCTTTATTAGACTGAAATACTCCTGTTTTACTAGTTATAAATGGAAGTTTAAACTGATTAATTAAGTCCTGAACAATCAAGTCACCAGAAATTTTATTGTTATATGACAAATAAATTTCAAAACGTGGAATTGCTATTAATTCATTATAATCTAAAAAAATAAATCCATCATAATTTAATGAAACGTATTTCAAATCTTTCCAATGAATTATATCTAAAACTTTTACATCTTGAAAGCCGGAATAATCAGATGTATTCAATGTAGTCGAAAAATGAAAACCTTTAGGAACTAGGTGTTTGTATGATTCTTTCAGTTTATTCTGTTTTTTTTCAATCAAGAGATTATTGTCTTTTATTCCAATTGTACTTTGAGAAATTAATTTTGAATTCTCAAAAACAGAGATATATTGCTTGTATCCCTGATTCTTAATTGTGTATGTAAATAAATTTGATTTTAAATAGACTTTAAACTCAAAAGTTTTATTTTTCGGTTGTCCGAAAATATAATAGGCAAATGATTCATTTCGAAATATTAATTCATTTGTCATTTTAGCACTAGTGTGATCAAAAGCATCATGGTTATCAATTTTGAACTTAATGGCAGTGAAATGTTTTCCCGATTTTTTAAAACGGATTATTTCTATCGGATGAAAAAGATTTAGACTAAGTTCAGAAAAATGACTTTTTGTTACCGTTTTTTTGGAAACAAGATCTTTTATTTTTTGGGTGATGATTTCATCTTTATGAATGAATAACTCACTAAAAATTAATTTTTTAAATAATTTCTCTCCGTTTAATAAATAATGTTGAGTAGTGGTTTTGGGTATTTTCGTAACATAGGTATTATATTGCTTTGCAGGCTGAATTAAAAGAATTAAAGCACAAAAACTAAGACCAATTGCTAAAATTGAAAAAGATTCTTTCCATTTATTCATCAATGTAAAGGTAATGCAAAGTTGATTTCATTAATTTTGAACATGAAGAAAATTGTACGTTTTATTTTTTGGGTGATCGGTTGGAAAATTGATGAAAGAACTCCAGATGGAATTAAAAAATGTGTCATAGTTGTTGGCCCACATACTTCCAATTGGGATTTTGTACTTGGTAAAATGGCTTTTATCACTTATGGTGTTGAAGGTCGATTTTTGATAAAAAAGGAATTGTTTTTCCCTCCATTAGGTTGGATTTTAAAAGCGATGGGAGGTGTGCCTGTAGATAGAAAACAGCGCAATAATTTAACCGATATTGCAGTGAAGTTTTTTAATGAAAATGAAACTATGTTTTTAGTTTTTTCTCCAGAAGGAACAAGGAGTTATAATCCAAATTGGAAAAAAGGATTTTACCACATTGCTCAGAGGGCTAATGTACCTATTTACGTTTGTTATATGGACTATCAGCGCAAAATCGGGGGATTCCACAGCGTGTTTTATCCAACTGGAAACGTTGATGAAGATATCAGATATATAAAAAGTATCTTAAGGGAGTTCAAAGGAAAGTATCCGGAAAATGGTATCGATTAATTTATTTTCTTTTCCATTTGACCGGTTTTTTTGTTGTACCCGTAAGGACAATGTTTACAACCGCTTTTACAACAATAACCACGCTTTAAATGGTAGGATTCTGTAAAGATAATATAGCCTTCACTGCTCAAATAATAATCCTCTTTATTTAGATTATTCTTTTTTGAAAAACCTGATAAATCTTCGCTCATGAGTGAATTTTCTTTCGAACTTTTAGATCAATTTTTAAATAAATCATCTATACACGATTTTGGTGTCTTGAATAGAAACGATTCAAATATAGAATTGTTCGTTAAAAGAGATGATTTAATTCATAATGAATTTTCAGGTAATAAATTAAGAAAACTCAAGTATAATATTAAATCTTATTACGATAATAAATGTTACGGGTTATTGACATTTGGGGGGGCTTATTCTAATCATTTATTGGCTACCGCCTCTGCTTGTAATTATTTTGGTATAAAAAGTATTGGAGTAGTAAGGGGAAATGAACTTAATGGACAATCAAATGAATTGTTGGCACGTTGTTGCGAATTAGGAATGAGACTTTTATTTTTTTCAAGAGTTGAATACGACAAAATAAAAAAAACAACGGGTAGACAATTTTTCGATGGAAATGAATATTGGATTATTCCAGAGGGAGGAGCCAATCGTGAGGGTGTCATAGGTTGCAGAGAAATTGTTTCAAACTGCAATTTTGATTATTTTGTGGTTGCTCAAGGTACTTCCACTACGAGTTTAGGGATGTTACTCGAATTAAATGATTTTCAGAAGTTAATTGTAGTTCCTGTTTTGAAAGGTTTTGATTCAGCCAAAGAGATGAAATTACTTCTTGGAAATGATGGCTTATTTGAGATAATCAGTAAAAAACTTATCGTTTTAGATCAGTTTCATTTCGGTGGATATGCCAAAATTACTGATGAGTTGAATAGTTTTGTTACAAATTTCAATAAATCAAATCAGTTTAAGATTGAACCTATTTACACAGGAAAGGTTCTATTTGCTTTGAGCAAGTGGTTACGAAACATTGAAGAAAATAAGAAAGTCCTCTTTGTTCACACGGGAGGACTTCAAAATTTTAACAATGAATTTAACTTAACTTCTTAATTTTTCCTTTTGATCCTGATTTTTTGTAAAGGTGCATGGATTTAAAATAAACTTCAACTGCTCCAATACTATTCGTAGCTCTACTTAAGTAGCTAATATTAGCATCAAAGGCCAATCCGACTCGAACACCTTTTATTTTGAATCCAAATGTTGTTGAAATTGCATCTCTGTGTCTATAGTAGAAACCATAGTTCACACAAACTGTTTTATTTATGGTTGTAATTTCAGACCCCTCTCTCAAAATATGCTCAAGTGAAACACCCGTCATTAGATTATAACCTGGGCCTGATTTGAAAAAAATCAAATTAGGTTGAACACGTAAATCTCTTTTTCTTGTGGTAATATCTGCGCCCGCTGAAAGCACAGTATTTACATACATGCGGTCACCACCAAAAGAAAAATTGATCTTCTGCCTAGTCAAATGGTTGAAAGCTAGACCTCCAAAAATTCGTGTTTTATTTCTGTATTCGTGCTGATAAAACAACCCGGTACCTAAATCGATTGCTCCATAGGAATCGTTTAATCCTAATTCTGTATTTTTCCCTGGGACAAAAGCGTTTCCATTCCAGTCACTTTCCCATGTTTGAGAAGCACGATTCACACTTTGCTGATAAAAACCGGGCGAAACTCCAATCGAAAGCTTATTTCTTTTATCCAATTGTAGTGTGTAATTAATTGGAATTGAAACACTCGTAGTCATTAATTTAGCGTCTCCTGTTTGATCATTCAAAACATTAAGACCAATTCCGAAATTGTTGGTTCCCATCAATCCATCCTGAATTTTAAATTCGGCATTTAAAGTATTCGTTCTCATCCCAATTCCTGGTTCCGGAACTGTCAACCATTGACTACGAAAGTTTGTTGTGAAACTGAAATCTTCAGCTCCAGTTGAAACTGCGCCTGGGTTATATAGAACGGGAGACTGATACCAAATGCTCAGATTTTTGTCTTGTTGCCCAAAGGAGAAACTACTTGCAGCAATAATTGAATATAACGTAATGATTCTTTTCATGTTTTATCTAAATAAGGTTACGTTTCCTTTAATCTCATCAGAACGACCATCAATGCGTCTGTAACTCAAAATATAGGTATAGGTTGCAGGATTTACAGGTTTTCCTTTGCACGTTCCATCCCATCCTTCTTGAGGATTAGTAGTTCTAAAAACTAAGTGACCATATCGATCAAAAATCCGAAAGTCAACCTCTGCTATGGCACCACCTTCTTTGTAGCCATTGTCAAAATTATTATCTTCATCTACATTCGTAATTACACGAAAAAAATCATTTTCATCATCTCCATTTGGGGAGAAAGAGTTTGGTAAAGTTACTTTGACCGAGTCGTTGAAGCAAGGAACATCAACATAAAGACTGTCGCGAGTCTTACAACCATTTACTGTATATTCAAATACATACCAAGTTGAATAGAAGGGGGTAACCGTTAAAATATTACCATTCAATACATCTTCTGGAGAAGCATTTGGATCGTCTGAGGTATTTAGAGTACTACTGATAAAATCAAAGTAAGTTATCGAATCAGATTTAACACCACTCTCATAAACCTTAAGGTCACCACTAGCAGGGAGGCCATTAACCCACATATAGGCTTGATCAAACATACAAATGGACGTATCGCTTATTGGTTTCCAAAAAATTATGTCGTCATCGGGTCCCGCAGCTAGTGTGTCTCTTAAAGTATCAACTAAAGTAGATTGGATTGATGGAATTTGTCCGACAGTAATTGAAACGTTTGATGAATTACTTCCAAAAGTATTTGTTGCAGTAAGAGTTATTGTGAACGTTCCGTCACCACTGTAACAAACTGGACCTGGGTTTTGTCCTGAAAAAGTTGAAGGAGTTCCATTCGAGAAAGTCCAGAGGAATGACAAAGCATCATCCGAAGATGTATTTGTAACCTCAATGCATTCGCCGGCACAAATGGAATTATCGGAAACAGTGAAACTGGCGGTAGGAGCCTGACCATATACAATACTTGAAACAAGAAAAAAAGTAAATGCAATAAATGTTCTCATGCCTTAGATTTACGTGACAATTTTACGAAAGTAATTAAAAAAGTTTCAAGAATTGCAAAAAAAATCAAGCGTAATTAAGTAATGTCCTAATTTGATTCATTTCTTTTACGTCATGAACTCGAAAAATAGTTGCACCTTTTTTTAATAACAGAGAGTTTAAGGCAATGGTACCCGATAGTGAGTCATTGGATGATGTTTCTAGTTTTTTTGAGATCATTGACTTTCTTGAAATCCCAACGAGTATAGGTTTTCCTAAAATTTTCAGAGCTTCAAAGCCTGAAATTATTTCAAAATTGTGATCTAATGTTTTGCCAAATCCAAATCCTGGATCGATTACAATATCATATATTCCTTTTGAATGCAGCCAGTTAATCCTACTGGAGAAAAAATTTATTAACTCATGAACAATGTTTTTCGGCATTTCATTTTCAGGTCTTTGATCAGCCATTCCAAAACTGTGTGTTAAAACATAAGGAACCTTATTTGCTGCTACGATATCAATAATTTCGCCATCTATTTGAGCATTAGATACATCATTGATTATATCCGCTCCGATTTCCAAACCGATTTTTGAAGTGTGTGCGTGAAAAGTGTCCAGAGAAATAATCGTTTCAGGGAACTCCTTGCGAATGGCTATTAGTGGTTTCTCAATTCGTTCAATTTCCTCTTTTGAACTAATTTTGATTGCTCCTGGCCTTGTTGAAATTCCACCAATATCAAGGACATCTGCGCCATCCATAATCATTTTCTCTGCTTTATTGAGTATTTCCTTTAAATCTAGGCTTCTACTTTCTCTGTAAAAGGAATCAGGTGTGACATTTAAAATAGCCATAATTTTGGGTTCACTTAAATCAATCAATTTTCCTTTAATGAGCATTGACTTTTTTTGATTTAAATCGTGTAATTTTGTCATGAATGAAAATTATGAGTAAGACATCCTCTCAATACACAAATGTAATAAATAGTTGTCGACTGATTTTTGAAAAAAAGTCATTTGATTACGGAACATCATGGCGTATTCTTCGCCCAAGTTCTTTGACTGACCAAATATTTATCAAGGCTCAACGTATTCGAACAATCCAAGAAACTGGTGAAAATAAAGTTGGTGAGTCTTTCGAGGATGCTTTTCAAGCGATAGTCAATTATTGTATAATGGCCATCATTCAATTGCGTTTCCCTTCTAATTTCAACGATAATCTCTCGTCTGAAAAGGCATTGAGTTACTACAAAGTGATTCAAAAGGAATCTTTTGAATTAATGGAGCGAAAAAATCATGATTATGGCGAGGCTTGGCGCGACATGCGCGTTAGCTCTCTTACAGATTTGATTTTGACCAAAGTATTGAGGATAAAACAAATTGAAGATAACCAGGGAAAGACTCTGGCAAGCGAGGGGGTTGAGGGTAATTATTTTGATATGTTGAATTATTCGGTTTTTGCGTTGATTCATCTAAATGGAGATTGTTAATGCTTTGTTAAAAGCTAAAATTGTCTTTTTGAATTGTCTAATTTTCCTAAAAATAACCTATGAGTAATCAAACAAATATTGATTCAAATAACACTTCAACTCGTTGGAGATTCTATAGTGCATGGTCTATTCGAATTATAGTTTCGGCACTTTTTTTGGTCTCTGCTTTTGGCAAAATCTATCCCAATCCATCGATGTTATACAGCATCTCAAAATTTGAATTTACTCAACTCTATCCAATGGGGTTTGGACGTGAATTTTCTGCTTTTTTATCTCGTTTTTTGATTGGAATTGAATTCGCACTTGGGATATTAATACTTCTCCCATTCAATCTTAAAAAAGTAATAATTCCTTCTACAATTTTAATGCTTGCATTTTTCTGCGTTCATCTTACTATTGAAATTTTGACCGGTGGGAATAAAGGGAATTGCGGTTGCTTTGGAAGTTTACTACCTATGACTCCTCTTCAAGCATTAATCAAAAATTTAGTTTCTATCGGAATTCTAATTCTGCTTTATTTGAAGTTTAGTGATGTATTGAAATCAAAAAATAGTTTGTTATCGGTCGGAGCATTAACGTTCATTTGTATTTCAACATTATTTTTGATTATTCCAATGAAAATTTCAAAGTCTGATGAAAAGAAAAATATTCCGGTTATTGAAGATCCCATTGAAAATCAAAAAATAATATCAGATACATTTTCGAAAGAGGAAAAAGATATAAAAACTATTACTAAAGATTCAGCTAAAATTGAACCAAAAAAGGATTTTGAACCAAAAAAGAAAAAATCAGGTTTTGCAAAGTTGTTTCCAAAGATAGATGAAGGTAAAAAAGTGCTCTGTTTCTTCGCCCCGACATGCGAGCATTGTATGGCAACGGCTAAAGAATTAACAGAGTTGAAACGCTCAAACCCGAATTTTCCCGATATTTATGTAATTTTCATGGATGAAGGCCCAGAGGAAATACCCGCTTTCTTCAAATTTGCCGGTGCAGAATACCCACACTATGTAATGGATATCATTGAGTTTTGGCAAACATTAGGAAATGGAAGGGATACTCCTGGTGTTGCATATTTATGGAATGGAAACGTTCAGAAATTCTACAGTGGAATCGACAGGGATAAATTCAATAAGGAAGAGTTTAAAAAAATCGTCCAGTAAGCATTTTCCACAATTAAAA
>JBIIVA010000166.1:0-5415 GCA_044339705.1 Crocinitomicaceae bacterium | reverse complement strand
GTTCATTTATTTATCAATACACTTCAGGGGTATTTGGTTACCTTAACTGTTTCTTCGGCTTCAGGTTGTTCTGATGTAACACAAGTTTATATTGGTTATAATGAAGGGGAGAATATTTATATCCCGAACACTTTCACTCCGGATGCAGACGGATTTAATCAAACATTTAAACCAATCTTTACCTCTGGATTTGATCCATTTAATTATGAGATGCTCATTTATAACCGATGGGGTGAGTTAATTTTTGAGACTCGTGACGTGAATTGGGGCTGGGATGGATCTTATAGAATGGCTGGGCGAGATGTTCAACAGGGTATTTACACTTACAAAATTGCCTATAAAAACCCAAAATTAGACCAACGAAAAACGATTGTTGGCCATGTGACCTTGATTAAGTAGTCAGCTGTTAAAAAAGGTTAAGCTCGTTCGGGGTCTTGTGGAAAATTAATTAGTTTCGTAAGGACTAGCCATGAAAAAGATTCGATTTAGTTTAGCTTCTATCTTATTAGTGATTTCCGTTTTTTGCTTGTTGCTGATTCAGGCATTTCAGATGATTCAGTTGTACGATCGAAAAACAACTCAGTTTAAAAATAATGTAAATATTTGTCTAGATAAGATTGCTTTTCGTCATGAAAAAGCAGAAGACCTTAGAAGATATCTGTATATTGTCAATCATGACTTTAGCGGGCACTACAGAGATGTTCTTCGGCAAGAGTTTAAAAATTTAATTTCTGCTAATGAATCTATTGCAATTGAAGATACTAGTTTTATCGTCAATGGAAAAGTTGAAAACTATCTTGTCATTCGCGGAAAAGCATACGATTCTATTTCTGGTGTTACAGCGGAACAAAAAGTGCTAGCGAGAGATGTTCGTGAAATTCGAGATTTAGTTCAAAATCACGGAATAAACATTCCTACTTCAGATTCTGGAAAATTATCTATTCAATTGAATCAAAAAGTATTACAACAAATTTTCAAAAAGGCCAAATTTATCAATGAAATGATGATTCAGGCCTTTAGAGATAACGTTTATGAAGCTCCACAAACGCGAATTGACCCCATTTTTTTGGATTCTGTAATTCACTATGAGTTATCGAAAGAAGATTTACCTAAAGAATATAAGTTCAAGGTTGCTAATGAATTTGGAGCTGCAATTGATTTTTCCGTAAAGCCCAAATCGTATGATAAAAATATTTCTCTCACCAATTCCTCAAAAATAAATTTGTTTCCAAGTAATTCTTTAGATGAAAATCTCTATTTGCAAATCTATTTTCCAAAAAAAAATGCATACATAATAAAAGAAATGAAAGCATCTTTAGTTGTAACAATACTGCTTGTTGTGATGATTATTATTGCACTTCTTTTTATGTTCAGAATTATAATGGAACAAAAGAAACTTTCAGAAATGAAAACAGATTTTATCTCAAATATGACACATGAATTCAAAACTCCTATTTCAACCATAGCATTGGCTTGTGAGGTACTTGGCGATAAAGATATGATTCAATCGAATAGTCAGAGTGAAACAGGTCCCTTTGTGAAAATGATTCAGCAAGAAAACAAGCGATTAGAGCTACTGGTGGAGAGTATTCTCCAGAGTGCCGTTATAGACAAAGGTGAAATTAAAGCGAATATTGAAAAAATTAATTTAAAAGAACTCATTGAAAATCTTATTTCAAATGCTCAATTCCGAATTCAGGGGTCTAATGGTTCTATTAATTTTATTTGTGAGGGAAAAGAATTTGACTTGAATGCAGATAAAATGCATATTACCAACCTAATAGCCAACTTAATCGATAACGCCATTAAGTATAGCAAGGAAATCCCGGAAATAAATATTTCGCTTGTTAAGAATACTAAAAACTTTACCTTAAGCGTTAGCGATAAGGGAATTGGAATAAAAAAAGAATATCTTCCAAAGATTTTTGATAAACTTTATCGCATTCCAACAGGTAACATTCACAATGTCAAAGGATTTGGACTGGGGCTCAACTACGTTAAATCTATTTGTGAAGAATATGGCTGGAATATCGAGGTAAAAAGTCAGTTTGGAGAAGGGTCAACGTTTATTGTAACATTTAATACAAAATCAAAATGGAAAAGAAATTAAACATTTTATTAGCAGAAGATGATGAGAATCTAGGTCAATTGTTATTCACCTATTTGCAGGGAAAAGGCTTCACGGTTGCGTTAGCTCGAAATGGAAAATCAGCATATGAAAAATTCAATGGTAATAAAACAAAATTTGATTTTTTAATTCTTGATGTAATGATGCCCGAAATGGACGGATTTACTCTTGCAAAAGAAATTCGAGAGATTGACAAACACGTTCCAATTCTTTTTTTAACGGCAAAATCTTTGAAAGAGGACAAGTTACAAGGATTCGAAATCGGTGCAGATGATTATTTGACCAAACCTTTTTCTATGGAAGAATTGTTGGCCCGCATGAATGCTATTTTAAAGCGCGTTGCCCCAGAGATCAAGAATGTAAAAGAGCAAATCTATATCGGAAAAATTCCTTACGAACCAGAAATGAGTGTTTTGAAACTGGCAGAAGGAGATAAAAAACTTACTACAAAGGAAAATCAGCTTCTACATCTCCTGGTTAAAAACAAGAACGAGATTTTGGATCGAAATGCAACGCTCAGAGCGGTATGGGGTGATGATAACTATTTCAATGGCAGAAGTATGGATGTTTATATTGCTAAACTGAGAAAGCTGCTAAAAGAGGATCCGAATATCGAAATCATGAATATTCATGGTGTTGGGTTTAAATTACTGATAAAAGAATAGGAATTGAATGCAGAAAACATTCCTTTCTAGTTTACTAATAACGATTGTTCTCAATCTATTAATTAAACCCATTGCGCTATTTGGAGTTGATGCCACTGTTCAAAACAGAGTGGGACCTGAAGAATATGGATTGTATTTTTCCTTACTCAATCTTTCCGTCATCCTAAATATGCTACTTGACCTCGGAATTAATAACTATACAACCAAACGCATTGCTCAAAGACCTGAAATTGCAAAGCGTTATTTTGGCAAAATATTTTCATTCCGCATTCTTCTTTTTCTAGTCTACTTTGTCATCTTATTGGTATTTGGGCTTGTTTTGAATTATTCAAGTAAGGCTATTTTCATTTTATCCATTCTCGCGGTTAACCAATTCTTTGTTATGTCCATAGCCTATTGCAGAAGTCATTTCTCTGGTTTTCATTTTTTTAGGCTGGATGCATTCATCTCAATATTAGACCGATTTTTATTGATCCTTATCGGAGGATTGTTTTTATTTCTGCCTTTCCAAAAAATGAAAATGACGATTGAATTATTTGTTTGGATTCAGTTTTTTTGCTACTTCGTCTCTTTTTGTATCGCCGTTTTTTTGTTGTTGAAACACATTGAAAGACCATTTTTGAAGTGGGACTTATCGTTCAGCTTATCTTTTGTGAAAAGAAGTCTACCTTACGCTGTTTTGGTCGTATTAATGCTTCTTTACACTCGCTTGGACGGCGTTATGCTCGAACGAATTCATCCAAATGGCGCTTACGAATCAGGTATTTTTGCACAAGGGTTTAGACTTCTTGATGCTCTATTTATGTTTGGGATGATTTTCGCAAGTTTATTGTTTCCGATGTTTTCGAAACAGTTGAAAAATGACGTTTCTGGGATTAAACCACTTCTTAAAACTTCAGGTAATTTACTAATTTCAGGTGCGATACTAATTGTTCTAGTTACTACTTACAACGCTTACTACTTGCTTAGTTTAATTTATGAAAGAGCCAATGAATCCGTTCCCGCTTTCCAATGGTTGATGCTCGGTTTTTTAGCCATTTGTATGAATTTCATTTTTGGAACTCTTTTAACTGCCAATGGAAATTTACGTGTTTTGAATATTTCATCAGCCATTGGAATTTTACTCAATATTGGGTTAAACTTTTATCTCATTCCAAGTCATGGAGCCGTGGGATCTGCGTTTGCCTCATTCGTAACTCAATCTTTTATTGCGGTAATTCAGTTTTTTTACTGTCTCAAGATTTTCAAATTAACAATATCCGTCAAAACGATTTTTAATTATTTCATGTTTATCATTTTGTTGGTTCTACTTTCAAATTGGCAGTTTAGCAGTGATTTTTTAATTCCTTTTCAGCTTTCAGTTGGTTTGATATTGATGTTTGTTTTTTCGTTTGTTGATCTGAAAAATGTAAAAGATTTGGTTTTAAGGAATCCAAATTTCAAATAATTCCGTATAAATGTAGTTTTAATCATAACTGTTAGAAAAATTCTAACTTCGCGCTGAATTCTTATATGGAAAATAAAGACTTAAATCTAAACGAAGAACGAACAAATCTATTTCACTTCGTTTGGCAGAATAGAAAACCACTGCTCATTTTTACCGGAATCACATTTGTGGCATCTGTTATTGTATCCTTACTTATTACGCCTTTATATCTTTCTACGGCGATTGTATTCCCAGCGGCGTCGAGCAATGTGTCTTTTTCGGAGCAGAGAAATGTGAAAGCCGCTGCCATGGATTTTGGAGAGGAAGAGCAAGCAGAGCAATTAGTACAAATTTTACAATCTGCACGTATCAAGGATCGTATTGTCAAAAAGTATAATCTCATGGCTCATTATGACATTGATGCAAATGAATCAAATAAAAACTATAAACTAACGCAAGCATACAACGATCACTTTACCTTTACGCGAACAAGATATGGTTCCATTCAGATTGATGTTTTGGATAAAGATCCACAGCAGGCAGCAAAAATGGCCAATGACATCGTTGACTTAATTGATACAGTAAAAAATGAAATGATCAACGAACGCACGAAACCTGCTTTTGAAATCAATAAACGAAAAATGATACAGCTCGAACATGAGCGAGACTCCATCTTGAATATTTTAGATAGCTTGTCAAATTTGGGTGTCGTTTCCATTGATGTGCGTTCAAATCTCTTTCAAGCTTTAGTTGATTCGAAAAGCCCGGGAGAAAAGGCTGAAATTCAAAATAAAATCGATATCAACAGGAAATTTGGATCCATGTTCGATGCGTTGGAACACCGTAGAAACGAAATGATCATTAAAATTGAAGAATTTCGAGTTTCATATGAACAGGCAGAATCAGATGCAAATGCAAACTTTACGCATAAATTCATCGTTGAGAAAGCCGTAGTCGCCGATCGAAAGGAAAAACCGAAGCGAATGATTATTGTATTAGTTTCAGTAATCGGCGGATTTATCTTTGGCGTTTTCTTCTTACTCATCAAACAGCGATTAAAAGAACTTAAACTCAGTGCTTAGTGCGACTGTTTTCACAAAATTTGATTTTTGTTTTTTCGGCGATTTTAGCTGCTAGTTTAATTTCCTACTTTTTTTGGTTGGATCAGCCAGTTTTTTCTCTTTTTCCAATCGGGT
>JBIIVA010000165.1:0-5436 GCA_044339705.1 Crocinitomicaceae bacterium | reverse complement strand
CATGTTATAGCGCGTCAGTTGCTCAGGTCCATAGATTCTTTCGATTTTACAAAACAACGAATAGGGAACCATTTCGCCATCCTTATTTTTAACCCGTAATTTTAATATGTCTTCGGGGTGCGCTCTATACTTCGGATCGGCTTGCAACATAACCTTATACATTTGTCCAAAACGAATAAAATTGGTCGCATAAAAACTTCCGATAAGTGTTTGAAGGTTACTCATTGCATTGTCAACCGTGATTCCTTTTTTGGCGGCAACATCCTGATCAAAATGAATGATATACTGTGGAAACGTAGGATTAAAACTGGTAAAAATGTTCTTGATTTCCTTGCGCTTTCTTACCTCATTCATGAAAGATTGCGTTACCTTATAAGTTTCTTGCAAATTACCAGAACCCGTTTTGTCGAGTAACCGTAGCTCAAACCCACTGGCATTTCCAAAACCGGGAACAGCAGGTGGTGGAAAAAATTGTATGTCGGCGTCCTTAATATGTTTTGTTTTCTCTTTTAAAATATCAATAATATCATTTGCACTTTTATCCCTTTCGTCCCATGGTTTTAAACTAATCGTAATCATCCCAAATGAAGCTCCTGAGCCATCTGTCATCATACTAAATCCTGCCAAGGATGATGAGGATTCGATTTCGTTTACTGATTTAGTAATAAGATCTATTTCATTGATTACTTTCTCTGTGCGTTCGAGTGTAGCCCCAACAGGCGTTGTTACGTTTACGTAGATTGTACCTTGATCCTCTGTCGGAATGAATCCGGTTGGTAAAACACGACCTACGCCCCAAGTGGCTATGGAAAATAAAACTAAAACTCCAATCGTAACTAACCTCCTATTTACAATTCGTTTTAAAATACCAACATATTTCCACGAAATTGAATCATAAAATCGGTTGAACGCATTAAAAAAGCGCGTTAGCCAATTTTTGGAAGAAGCCTGATTGTGATTATTTTTTAGAATAATGGCACAAAGTGCAGGAGTTAAGGTCAGGGCATTTATTCCAGAAATCACAATCGAAATGGCCATGGTAACAGAGAACTGCCTGTAAAAGACGCCTACCGGTCCATCCAAAAAAGCAACCGGAATAAAAACCGCTGACATGACCAATGTTATGGCGAGAATAGCACCTCCAATCTCCCCCATCGCTTGTTTGGTAGCTGTTTTCGGATCCACATGATTTTGCTCCATTTTCGCATGTACGGCTTCCACGACTACAATTGCGTTATCAACGACAATACCGATTGCCAAAACCAATGCAAAAAGAGTCAATAGATTAATCGAAAAACCAAACAGCTGCATAAAAGCAAATGTTCCGACAAGAGCAACAGGAACAGCCAAAACAGGAATCAAGGTAGAGCGCCAATCTTGAAGAAAGATAAAGACAACCAAAGCCACCAATATGAACGCTTCAATTAATGTTTTAATTACCTCATGAATGGATGCATCCAAAAATCGAGAAACGTCATAACTTATCGTATAGTCCATTCCGGGCGGGAAGGTAGTTTCCTTCAAGAATTTCAATCGTTCCTTAATATTCGCAATTACCTCACTTGCATTGGAACCGGGACGTTGTTTCAAAATTATCGCTGCGGATGGTTTTCCGTTTTCCTTTGACAAGACATCATAATCCAATGAACCAAACTCAATATCGGCAACATCTTTCAAGCGAAGCATCTCTCCTTCTTCCGTGACTTTAATCACAATATTTTCATATTGTTCTTTTTCGGTAAACTTTCCGGTGTAGCGCAATACGTATTGAAGCGATTGAGGATTCTTACCCGAACTTTCCCCAACTTTTCCGGGGGCCGCCTCAAGATTTTGTGCACGCAGAGATTGAATAATTTCCTCAGCAGAAATCTCATAAGCATCCAAACGATGTGGCTTTAACCAGACACGCATGGCATATTCCCGTTGACCCATTATGTCTGCAAAACCAACCCCATCAATGCGCTTGAGTTCGGCTAAAACATTAATGTCGGCAAAGTTGTAGATGAATTTCTCGTCTAATGTTGTATCGTTACTAATCAGATTCAGATACATCAACATACTATTTACCTCTTTTTCTGTTGAAACTCCGGCTTTGATTACTTCTTCAGGTAATTCATCCAAGACTGTTGCTACTCGATTCTGCACATTTACTGCCGCAAGATCGGGATCAGTTCCAACTTTGAAATAAACTTGAATGATACTAGTGCCATCATTTCCGGAAACTGAGGTCATATAGGCCATTCCTGGGACCCCGTTAATTGCACGTTCCAATGGTGTAACAACCGCTTTAGCACAAACTTCAGCATTTGCTCCCGTATATTTAGTCGTAACCGAAACAGCTGGAGGTGCAATATCAGGATATTGCGTTATGGGCAAGCCAAAAAGAGCAAGCAAACCAAGAAGGGTAATAAACAATGAAATTACCAAAGACAATACAGGTCGATCAATAAATTTATTTAGCATCTCAGCAGTTCTTTAGTTGGAATTCTTAAATTCAGAAATGATTTTGTCCATACCTATGAAACGAGGCTTAATCTTTTGTCCGTTTTTCACGTTTTGAATTCCTTCAAATAAGATTTTATCTCCCTCTTTCAAACCCTTGGAAACAATAAAAAAATGTGGTAAACGAGCGGAAATTTCGATATTTCTAACAACTAGTTCATTGGTTGAATTCAATAAATAAACATAAAGTTTATCCTGAATTTCATAAGTTGCTTTTTGTGGGATTACGATTACGTTTTCAAATTTTCTCTGCAATCTAATTTTCCCGCTCGCACCATGTTTTAGTATTTTGTCAGGATTGTCAAATCTTGCTCGAAATGCAATGGTTCCTGTATTTTCACTGATTTGTCCCTCCATTGTTTCAATTACGCCTTTACAACTATGTTCTTTGCCATCTGCAAGTATTAATGAAACAATTTTAGATCCGCTGCTGTCATTTCTCAATCCTCTGGCATAACTCAAATATTCTTTTTCTGATACATCAAAATAAGCATGAATTTGATCATTTTGAGAAATTGATGTTAGCAACGTTCCTTCATCAATTAAACTACCAATTTTGTGTGGTATTCGATTAATCACTCCACTGAATGGGGCTTTGATTCGTGTGTTTTCCAGCATTAATTTTGCATAGTTCTGATGTGCAAAAGCTTCTTCTAAATTGGCCTTTTCCGCCTCAAGTTTGTTTTTTGCTAATTCTACCTCCGTTGAAGAAACAATTTTATTTTTACTCAATTGCAATGCATTTTTATAATCAATTTCTGCTGTGCTAACCTTAAAAACTGCACTTTTGTAGGCAGCTTTAGCCTTGGCAAGTTCCTCAGCATATTCGCGATTGTTGATGGTAAAAAGTAGCTGTCCCTCTTTAACGTAGACACCCTCATCAACATGAAACTTCTCAAGATAACCTTTTACGCGAGCTCGAATTTCAACATTCTGTAGAGCGGTAATTTCGGTTACATAGTCAATATAGGAGGATGTATCCATTTGAACAGCCTTGGTAACAGGAAACATTTCCATTTCCATTTCTTGTATGCCGTCATTACTGCAAGCAGCTAAAAATGCCACCCCAATTAAGCGCAAAATATTTTTTTTCACAGGAATAATTATGATTTAGAACGGATAACCGTGGGTTATTTAAAACAATAAGAAAACGTTGATAAATTAGTGAATCAACTAATTTCGGGGGGGAGCAACTGAATTTCTACGTAACCCAGGGGAGTCATAAAATTCAAATTAGAATTTGCAAAGTCCTTAGCTTGAAAATTTAGCATTAAATCTCTTATTTGGACATGAAAAAATTCCAATACCTGTTCTTCCAAATCCTCTTCCAAGTCAAACGACTCAACGTCGGAACCAAAATCACTTTCAACGATACTGATTTTATTTTCAGCCTTTGAATAAAACTTGGGATAAAATGAATTAAAAGAAATTGAAACCAACAGTAGCAACTTGATGGAAACAATAATAAAAGAAGACTTATTAAATAGACAATTCATCACACCAACGAGTCAAAGTTATTTCATATTTCATTTGAAAATAAAAATGAAAAGGAATTTTGCATTTTTTAGCTTTTGAACTAATTCAGTTTAGTTATCCGCGAAAATAGGCGTTGGAACATCCCGTTTTATCGAAAGATTCAGATAAAATAAAATTGGAGCCTTAGTTTCCTATGTAACACTCACTTAAATTAAATGAATTATTTTTCAAGTATTTTTCAATTCGATTCATTTTTAGATTTGAAAATTACTATTTTTGCAATCCTATTGAACTTCGGTTCATCGGTCCTATAGCTCAGTTGGTTAGAGCACCTGACTCATAATCAGGTGGTCCCTGGTTCGAGCCCAGGTGGGACCACAGCCTAAAAGGCAATACAGTAAAGGGATTGAGGTTTTTACTTCAGTCCCTTATTTTTTGAAAGAAGTAAAATTTGCAAACAATTTGCAAACATTTTTACAATCACAATCATGATTTAGCGGTTTATTAACTCAAAAGGTATTCATCATTTGAGATGCTTGGGGTGATTATTTCTGACATGAAATTTGAAATTTAACTTCGCTAATCACATATAATTCTGAAACACATATTAATTTTTCAAATGAAAAATTATGATATTGGCAATAAAAACTCATTAACTGTTATATCTTCGACTATAAAAAAATCCTAACTTCGTTATATCTCACGGAAACTTTCTAGTTTTTTTTGTCGCAAGTAAGCCATTATTTTTTCTCTCGCAATCGGGGTAAACCCCTATTTTTTAGGTGTAAAATTGTTCTTTCGTTTGAAATTTCATTTTCGGGTTTTCTATTTGGAAAATGAAATAGAGAAAGTAAAGAATCTATGAGTTTGAAGTGGAAATATTTTTTAGTAGTAAAAATAATTTCATTTAAAATTTGCTAAAGTTGACACGCGAAACACTTTAAATACTTGATTTTCTGATTATTATTGACAAATATGTCAATAATAAAGTTAAGTATGAGTTTAGGTAATTTCAAAAACAATTTATAATCTTTGAATTAGAAATTTAGATAATTATTCTCATTAATAATTTTTCAAAAACAAATAATAAACAAGCAAAAATGAGTGATTTTTCAATTGAGATGCAAATAAAAAATCTTGTTCTTGAAGTTCTAAAAGAACAGGGATTAATGCATTTTTCTCAAAAAGAAAAATCAATGGCTGAAGGTGACTATTTCGACACATTTGAAGTTGGCAAGAAACTTAAGCAAAGTCACAAATATATCTGCAAACTCATCCGTCAAGGAAAAATAAAAGGAAAGAAAATCGGAAAGAAATGGCTTGTACATAAAGAAGACCTAAAAGAGTATCTAACAAACATAAAATAACATGGAATATGAACTACATCATAGGATCTGCCTCTATTGCGGTGAAGTTTTTGAGGCAAATAATGGAAACAGACTACATTGCCCCAAAAAG
>JBIIVA010000026.1:0-19586 GCA_044339705.1 Crocinitomicaceae bacterium | reverse complement strand
TCAATAATTAAAAATGAGAAGTCGATTACTACTGGTTATTTTACTATTACTTAATCAGCTTGTTTATTCTCAAGTTGGAGACCGTCTGTCCCCAGAAATTCGAGCTTATCTTTTTCATATTGTTCGCAAAAGTCCCATTCTAGAAAATAATATTGGTTATGCATTTGAATTTATGGGGCCAACAATTTTACTTCCTGACAAATCAATCAATTATGATTCGACTGAAACAATCCTAATTAATTCTCCTGAACTATTGGTAATTCGAAAAGAAGAAATTGCTAAAGCACCAAAGGGACTTATCGCGGAAGCAGCAAATAAAACCGCTATTTGGATTCTCAATAAAACACTACAAAATATTCAATTAAACATCAATGAAACAGAAAATGATGTTTTCAAGGATTATTTTGATTTCTTCAATGATGCCCTACCTAAATCAATAACGCGAGCTAAGTTTTATGATAATCTTTTCAATCCGACATTAAGCCCTATTTTCAACAGCAATTTATCCCTCTATGATCGTAATTTACTCCTCAAATCAATGGGGGTTAATTCGATTGAGGATAGAAAATCAATTTTTGAAGCCCAGCATTTAGCCATCAATAAAACGATTGAGAAAAAAGCGTTGGAAATTTTCAATTATTTGGGCGGTGTATCGGATGTGTTTGAAAATTATTTAATTGCAGCGGGAGATGGAAGTTACACAGCAGGATTACTTCAGGAAAGAGAACGAGACGATGAAGGAAATTGGAACAAAGGTTTACCCAAGGCGGTCGGTTTGTTTCCTTACGATTTAAAAATCAAAGAAAATGATCTTGTTCCGGAGCGAATTTGCAATCGTGTAATGACTTTGGTTGGAAATGGAAAACAAACCAATTTGCATTTTGATGTTTGGGGCTACAATACCAATCGACAAACGACCGTGGTTATTGAAAGAAACGGATTTACCTATCATTTATTCGGCTCAGAAAAAACACGTTTCTTATCGCCAGATTCAAGTTTTTCAAAAGGCGTTACATTTCAAAAAATCATTAATGACCTGAGCGGAAACACCTTCAATGAACTTGAGAAAATTATAAAGGGAAAAAACGGATACAACGACCAAATCAATGAGCTCGATCGCCAATTGACTGAAACTTTACTTTTAATTCATGCGAAAGAGGCCTCTTATGGTGAATTAACAAAATCCAATTTTAAAACAAAAAAACGTCCTTCGCGCGCCGCTCGAAAACTAAAGAAGGAAAATGAAGATCTTGGACCAACGAATATAACTCCAACAACGAAATCCAAACGAAAAGCGAGAGCCAAAAAGCAAACTGATTTAATCGAACTGTATCAGATTTATGAAGCACTCGAAGTTGACCGAAAGAATCTAATTGAGGAGCGTCTACCCTATTTGGAAGAATATGAAATGAAGAAAAAAGTGCTTGACAATTACAAGCGACACATGGGGTTGAAATGGATGAAATTTAAAGAGATTTATGGATTTTACATTTTTGAAGATTCAAGCACTTTTGACATCCGAACTCAAGAATTTTTATTCCCAGCGTCAAATGACACTAGTAGTTTTGAAGTTCGTTTGATTTCAATTCCAGACGATTTGATTGGTGAAACTTCTGATGAAGTCATGCTTCACATCAGTAAAATCGATGTTGAACCTTTTTATGATGCCGATTTTAAAATTACCTTGAACGATGTATTTGCTTCGGATGACTTTACTTTTAGCGGGAAAATTTTTCAAAATACAGACTCAACAAAATTGAAACGATTCTTTAAGCAATTTGAAAAATTAAATCCACAAATTTCGTTTGAGATTAAAGGAAATGGAATCGGAAAATGGGATGGGAAAAAGATTTTAAAAGACCTTGAGGCGATTGAACAAGCTTCTTATCCTGGAAATTCTCCAGAAGAACGAATAAATTCACGTTTATCAAAAGAATACAAGCGATTGCGCAAAACGGAACTTTTACTAAAAGCAGATCGAAATATCGCCATCAAGATTGAATCCTTTACAGATCCTGTCGTTTCAAATCTTGTGCTTAAAAATTCCAAATTTCAAGATTTAGTCGAAAAGAAAAAATTATCGAAGAATGATATTTTGAGCGCATATCGCAGTATTGCAATACTGAATCAATTAAAACTTGAGTTTCATATACTATGTAGTCAATACCTTCCGCAAGATCGCGCTAAATCCGTTATCGATATTTTCAATAGTTGCTTAGAAAAATCGATGATTCAAGTTGGAAATGAATTATTAAGAATGAAGGATTTTCGTTTTTAAATTGAGTCTTTTATCAATTCATCAGGAAAACTTAATAAATATACTTTTTCAGTCGAACGGGTAATTGATGTATAAAGCCATTTCAAATAATTCGGGGTTTTCATTTCATCGGGAATAAAGCCGTAATCAATGTAAACATGCGACCATTGCCCACCTTGTGCCTTGTGAACGGTAACCGCATAAGCATATTTCACCTGAACCGCATTGAAATATGGATTTTTTAAAATTAATTGGTAACGTTTTTGCTTATTTCGTTCATGTTGATAGTCTTTCTCAACGGCAAAAAACAATTCTTTCATTTTGTCTCGCGATAAATTAGGAGACTCAGCATCAATGGAATCTGTGAGCGCAACAATCTTCAAATCCGATTCTTCGGGATAATCGATAAATGAAATTTCCAAATGCGTGAAATTGAATCCATAGAGCTGCTCGGATTTCAAAACGCGTTTCACTTTTACCAATTCACCATTCGCAATGAAACCTATATTTGATTTTGGATCCAACCAATGGTAATTATTCTTTACCACCATCAATATGTCTCCTCGCTCCAACATCTCTTCCCGATAGAGGATTCGATTTCGAATTTCGTGGTTCCATCTGTTCGCGCGCTTATTGGAAAGTGTCAATAAAATCGTTTCATCCATTCCGACTTGGGAATAAGAACTTTCTAATTGTTCTTTCAATTCCAATCCATTAATTCGAATGGTTTGATTTGAATCTGTTTTTACTATCAAAGGCGTTTGATAATCTTGAAGTGTCCGCAAATAAGATGCATTTGCTAAAACGGACGATTGATTATCTATTCGAACTACTTCTGAGAGCGTTGATTGAATGACATTCAGTTTTGGATAATTGTGTTTTAAATAATCAACTGACAAAGCCGGAGAATCTTCTTGTCCAACCGGTGGAAGCTGCCCACGATCACCTAGTACAATCAATTTACAATTTTCACCTGAATATACATAATTCAACAAATCTTCGAGCAAATTAATTCCTTCATTAGCATCAGTTGCACCTATCATCGAGGCTTCATCCACAAAGAATAAGGTATTTTTATATAAATTTTTGGCCAATGTTACTTTCTGTCCCACAACTTCATTCCCTGAAAAATAGATCTGTTTATGAATGGTAAATGCCGGTTCATTCGAGAAATTAGCCAACACTTTTGCCGCACGTCCGGTTGGAGCTAAAAGTCTTGTTTTAATTTTATTTGCTTTTAAAGATTTAACGATTGCCGCGATCAAAGATGACTTCCCAGTACCAGCATAACCAGATAAAAGGAACAGCTCCAATCGATTTTCAGAAAATAAAAACCCAGAAAATAATTCAATAGTTGTGGCTTGATTTTCAGTAGGATTAAAACCTAAATTCGTTTTTATAGCTATCTCAATTCCCTTTCGATTTTCCAACCCCATTGCTTAGTTTAACTTTCCAATTGATTTGATTATGATAAAATTAATTATACTAGCTTTGTATCGTTTAAATTTCTTTAGTTTTCAGGATTTTTATTTTTCATGTCGCAACTTTTAAATTTAGTATTCGATTCAACAGTGGTTAGACTCTTTCGTTCCAGCGAAGGAAATGCAAACCTTCTAAATGAAGTAAAAATTGAGTCGGCGGCATCTTTTTTCCTAGAAAATTTAAAGGAACTCGTTCGTAAAAACCACCAACATCCAGAATTGATTCGAATTTATTTTAGTCCTGAGAAATATACGTTGGTTCCATCATCGCTCTTTTTACCGAGTAAACTTGAAGATTATTTCCTACTAAATTTTGAAAGTTCTAACTCGGATCATGTTATTCAATACGAACCAATTGTTTCACTCGGTTCAGTGTTAGTTTATTCTGTTCCTAATTGGATTGTTAGCTTTAAATCAGAAATTAATGCTTTCGGCGATTTGAAAACAGTTTTGGGAAGAAATCTGACTTTAATTAATGATCAAAACAGAAAAGAATTCATTGCTTGTTCAATCCAACAGGGAAAAATGGATGTTATTGCGATTTCCAATGGGAAACTACAATTGGTGAATCAATATGAAATTCAAAATGAAGAGGACGTGACATACTTTTTATTACTAATCATTCAGAAACTAAGTTTATCTTCTTCAACCATTTTAAAAGTGATGAGCATTTCGCCAAAAATTGATTTAAATCGATTCAAAACGATTACCGATTCGATTGGAGATTTAAATCATCTTACAATCGAAATAATTGACCATACTGACTTTTTTAATTCAATCTTGTGCGCATAATTCGAGGATTTCTTAAAGGCAAACGTTTTTCGACACCCCCCAATTTCCCTTCGAGACCGACCACTGACTTCGCCAAGGAAGGACTCTTTAATTTATTGGAAAATCAAATCGATTTAGAAGAAAAAAAAGTGTTGGATTTGTGCGCCGGAACAGGAAATATTTCATTTGAATTTATTTCTCGCGGTGTAGCAAGTTTATTGGCTGTTGACAGTAATCCGAGATGTGTCCAATTTTTAAGATCGAACATCAAACAGCTGGGAATTGATGCTCAAATGAATTGTTATAAGTCTGATTGTATCGTATATTGCAAGAATGCACCTGAGAAATTTGACATTATCTTTTCAGACCCGCCGTTTCATTTGAAATTCCATGAACAACTAGTTCAACAAATTTTTGACAAGCAATTGCTAAACGAAAATGGTTTACTAATTATTGAGCACGGTAAACAAACTAAATTGGATCATTTTAAAGGATTCAGGTTTTGTCGTAATTTTGGAAATGTCTATTTCAGTTTTTTTGAACCAATAATAGAAACTAATGAATAAAAAAGGATTATTCCCAGGCTCTTTTGATCCTTTTACCAAAGGTCACGAAGGTGTTGTCTTGAAGTCTCTTTCGATCTTTGAAGAGGTTGTTATTGGAATTGGTGTCAATAGTCGAAAAAACTATTTATTTGATTTGCAAAAACGAATTGATCACATCTCATTTCTATTCAGAGAGTTTCCGCAAATTAGTGTTCAAACCTATCAAAAGTTAACAGTCGATTTTTGTAAGGAAATTAATGCCTCACACATTATTCGTGGATTGCGTGATTCAAAAGATTTTGAATATGAAAAATCAATTGCTCATATGAATCAAGCTATTTCAGGCATTGACACCGTTTTCTTTTTGACAAGTCAAGAGCATGGTGCAATCAACTCATCTATTATTCGTGAAATGCATTTGAATCAGGCTGATATTACTCCATTTGTAACATCACCTGAACTGCTCGTTTAAATTGGTATCATTTCTGTTAAGACAAGTTTCAACATGAATTTCAAACAATCCATACTATTTTTTTTGCTCGTCGTTTCGAATGAACTAATTGGACAGACTGTCATCAAGGGGCGAACAAATTTCAAAACGGATTTAATTGATGTTTATGAAGTTGCAGATTACATTACCAATACGGAACAAAAACTATTATCCGTTTCAGTTGACTCGAATGGTGTGTTTGCATTTAATCTTCCCGTTTCTGAAATAAAAAAGATAATCCTGAGAGATAAAAAACGATATAGTTGGATGTACGTTCAGCCAAAATCGAGGTATTTTATTCAACTTCCAGATGAAGATCCCGCATCCTCATCTTTCTTAAAAGACAATGAGGTTGAAATGGAGTTTTTCTATTTGGATACAAATGACATCAATTATAAAATATTAGCTTTCGAATCTTGGATGGACTCTGAAATTGCGGATCTTTTCGTTTTGAAAGATGTTCAACAAACTGAATTTATAAAACGTGTTAAAAACTTTAAGGATGAAGTTTCAATTGAATATGCTGAGGATACATCAAACTATTTTCTGAATTACGTGAAATATTCGGTGGGATTGAACGTAGATCAAATTAAATTTTTAGGATCGCCCTCTATAAACGATAAGTTTTCTTTTTACATCGATAGTTTGCCAATTAGATATCGCCATGACAAATACATGGAATATTTAAACTCATTTTATAATCGCTATTATTTTAGCCTAAGTTCAGAAAATCGGAAAGCAATTTATGATGCCGTTATACGAAGTGACGCAAAAACATTTTTGAACACTCTTCATACTGACTTTTATCTGAAAAATACAGAATTGACCGAACTTATAGCTTTAAAAATCCTTTTTGAAAGTTTGAATACACAGGAGTTCCCAAAATCCAATGCTATTTCGATTGTGGAGCAAATGGAATTAATGGTTTCCAATGAAAATTTGAGAATAATTGTTCGGAATATTCTTGCTCGGTACAATGAATTAAAAGTTGGTTCTAGGTTAAAAGATTTTAAGCTCAACCCAAGCGTTTCAATGAATCTTTACCAAGGTAAACATGTCTATATCCATTTTTTCGATCCAAAAAATCAAAAATGCTTATCCGAGGTTGCAGCGCTGAAAAAGTTGTATGAAAAATATGGCAAACACATTCAGTTCATTACAATCTATCCGAATCAAGAATCCAGAATTTCTGCAATTGAACAAAGAAACATAGATGCCATTATTTGGGATAAATTTTCATTTGATACGTCTCATGAAATTTGGACAGAACTAAAAGTAAATTCCTTTCCCTATTATTTACTTTTGGACAAAAATCTAACGCTTCTTTCAGCGCCAGCCCTGGCACCCTCTCCGAACGGAAAATATGAGACTATTGAAAAAACGATGTATGATATCAAAAGAGCTATCGAAAATCGATAACTCAATATCCAACTTTAACACGAACACGATTAAGCACTTCTCTGGCAACTGACCTTGCCTTATCAGCTCCAACCTGAAGTGCTTCATCTATTTCATTTTTATTCGACATCAATTGGTAGAACCTAATTCTTTCTTTTTCGAACTTTGTTAAAATAAGTTCAAAAAGTGCTTGTTTCGCATGGCCGTATCCAAATCCACCGTTTAAATAATTCTCCCTCATTGAATTTATTTCCGATTCACTAGCAAGCAAATTATAAATTGCAAAAACGTGGCACGTTTCCGGGTTTTTTGGATCTTCTAACGGTGTGCTATCGGAAACAATCGACATGATTTGTTTTCTCAATTCCTTTTCAGGTAAAAATATATCAATGATATTTCCACGGGATTTGCTCATTTTTTCCCCATCGGTTCCGGGTATTAACATGGTGTGTTCCTGAATTTTCTCTTCTGGAAGAATCAATGTTTCTCCGTATTTTTGATTGAATCGACTTGCTACATCCCTGGTCATTTCAATGTGCTGTTTTTGATCCTTTCCAACCGGAACGATTTCAGCATCATAAAGCAGAATATCAGCAGCCATGAGCATCGGATAAGAAAACAACCCTCCATTTACGTCCTCTAAACGATCTGCTTTATCCTTGAAGCTATGGGCTAATGTCATTCGCTGATAAGGATAAAAACAGAGTAAATACCACATCAATTCAGTAACTTCAGGTACATCACTCTGTCTGTAAAAAACTGTTTTTTCGACATCCAATCCAAATGCTAACCAAGTTGCTGCTGTTGCGTAGGTATTGGCACGAAGTTCATCTCCGTCCTTGATTTGTGTCAATGAATGCATGTCAGCAATAAACAAAAAAGATTCATTATTGGGATTTGAAGCTAACTCCATTGCAGGCAAAATCGCACCTAGAATATTTCCCAGATGAGGTGTCCCTGTACTTTGAATTCCAGTTAAAATGCGTGACATTTCATTCTTTTTTCCAAAATTACTCAATAAAGCGAAATGTTAAGAATTTGAAATACGATTAGTTTGTATATTTGACTATGGGTAAAGTAGTTGGTTTTCTTGGTTTATTATGGAAATTATATATTGCTTGCATTTTCTCCATTTTCGCCATTCTTTTTTATCCTTTTTTTTTCATTTTACTGCTAAATCCTAATTGGAAGAAATTCAGCTTTAAATTATTTTTCATTTGGAGTTGGATGATGCGAATATTTTGTTTTTACGGTGTTAACAAAGTTATAAACTCAGAGTTACCCGAAGGCCCCTACATCATCATAGCCAATCACAGTTCATATCTTGATATTTTTTTGATGTATTCCATTTTACCCAAACATCCTTTTGTGTTCTTGGGTAAGAGTGAGATTTTATCCTATCCAATTATTCGAACCTATTTTAAAAATTTAAATATCCCTGTATTCCGAGGTGATCGCAGTAAAGCAGGACAATCCTATAATTTAGCGGCAAAAGCAGTTAAGGAAGGTTGGTCAATTGCTATTTTTCCAGAAGGAGGCATTCCGGATCATCAATGTCCAAAAATGATTCCATTTAAAGACGGTGCTTTCAAGTTGGCTAAAACGTTGAACATCCCGATTGTTCCCTTGACATTTACAAACAATTTCAAACTGTTTTCAGATCCTACGGAAATATTGGGTCCAGCAAGACCTGGAATTGCAAAAGTTTACATTAACGAACATGTTTCAATTGAACAGATACAATCGATGGAGCTGAAAGATTTGAACAAATTATGTTTTGAACGAATAAACGAACCTATTCTAGCAGAGTTTCCTCATTTGAGAGATTAGTATTAATTTTGTTCTATGAAGATTAGCGATGAAACGATCGAGCACATTGCTCATTTATCCAGACTTGAATTTATTGGTGAAGAAAAAAATGCCATTAAAACCGACTTGGAGAAAATCATTGGTTTTATGGGGAAATTGAATGAATTAAATACGGATGACGTAGAGCCCTTGATTTTCATGTCCACTGAAATAAATCGTTTGAGAGAGGACATTCCTGTTGTTTCTATTTCTCATGAAGAGGCTCTAAAAAATGCTCCAAAAAAGGATTCCGATTATTTCAGGATTCCTAAGGTATTAGACAAATAGTCGTTGAAAGTCACCGGTTTTACATTTATCAGAAATGCCATTAAATTGGATTATCCAATCGTTGAGGCTATAAATTCAATTTTACCCATTTGTACCGATTTCGTTGTTGCCGTCGGAAATTCTGAAGATGAAACGAGCGAACTAATTAAATCCATTGATCCGATAAAGATTCGAATTATTGAAACAATTTGGGACGACAGCCTAAGAGAAAACGGTGCTGTTTTGGCCATTGAAACCAATAAAGCTTTTCAAGCAATTGATCCTGATTGCGACTGGGCTTTTTACATACAAGGAGATGAAGTAATCCATGAAAAGTACCTTGATTCGATCCAGATAGCAATGAAATTCTATCAAAATCGAAAAGATATTGATGGATTATTATTCAACTACCTCCATTTCTATGGTTCGTATGACTATGTCGGAGCATCAACAAAATGGTACAGCGAGGAAATTAGAATCATCAAAAACAACAAAAAAATCTATTCATTCAAAGATGCGCAAGGATTTAGAAAAGGTGAAAATGAGAAGTTGAATATAGCTAAAATCCCCGCATGTGTATACCATTATGGTTGGGTAAAAGAACCTAAGGCGATGCAACAAAAACAAGAGTCTTTTCACCGACTTTGGCATGATGACAATTGGATGGAGGAGAACATCGCAAAAACGGACCAATTCGAATATGAGGAACATGTTTCTCAGTTGAACATTTTCAATGGTACTCACCCCAAAGTTATGATTGATCGAATCGATCGTAAAAATTGGAAATTTGATTATGACATCTCACGAAACAAACGAAGTATAAAAGATCGTTTCAAGGATTTTTTGTTAAAAATTGGAATCAATGCCAGTTACCAGAACTACAAACTCAAAGAACATTTCAAAGAATAAATGAAACTTGAAGTTAAAGATTGATTTACCAGGATTATCCTTTCAATAGATATAAGTTTTAAGTTTATTCGTTCACTTTTTTATTTTTAATTTTGCACATCTTCGATTTTTATGAAAATATCTTTTAACTGGCTAAAAAAATACATCAACACGGATATTTCGATTGATGAGGTAGGACAAATCTTGACCGATACGGGTTTAGAGGTTGAGTCCATTGAAAAAATTGAAGCCGTTAAAGGTGGTTTGGAAGGTGTTGTAATTGGAAAAGTTCTGACTTGCGAAAAACACCCTGACGCGGACAAGTTAAAGGTTACGACAATCGATATTGGAACTGAAACATTACAAATAGTTTGTGGAGCGCCCAATGTAGCGGAAGGACAAACTGTGGTAGTTGCCAAAGTTGGTTGCACGCTCTATCCAAAACCGGACGAACCTTTCAAAATAAAAGCCGCCAAAATTCGTGGAGTAGAATCCTGCGGAATGCTTTGCGCAGAAGATGAATTAGGTATTGGGGAGTCACACGCCGGAATCATGGTTTTGCCGAATGAGTTAAAAATCGGCTCGAAAGCCTCAACTTATTTCGATTTGGAAGATGATTTTCAGTTGGAAATTGGATTAACTCCCAATCGTGCTGATGCCATGGGTCATATTGGAGTCGCTCGTGACTTGATGGCGCATTTGAATTTCCATAAAAAAGTGAATTTAAAAATAAATTGGCCGGGAGTAAATGATTTAAAACCTACTTCGAATTTTCCAATTGCCATTAAAATTGAGGATAAACAAAACTGTTCTCGCTATTGTGGTGTTACCATCACTGATGTTAAGGTCGCTCCTTCACCAGAATGGCTTCAGAAAAGTTTGCGTGCTGTTGGTTTGACTCCAATCAATAATGTGGTTGATGTAACAAATTTCGTCATGCGAGAACTTGGAACGCCTCTGCATGCCTTTGACGCGGATTTATTGAATGGTCAAATTGTCGTTCAAAAAGCCGCTAAGAATTCAAAATTCATCACACTTGACGGAGTTGAACGAACTTTATCAGGGGATGAGTTAATGATTTCCAATGGTCATGACGATTTGTGCATTGCTGGCGTTTTTGGAGGATTGACGTCAGGTATTAAATCAGAAACTAAGAACGTATTTTTGGAATCAGCGGTTTTTAACTCCGTTTCAGTAAGAAAAACGGCTCGACATCACGGTTTGAATACCGATGCAAGTTTTAGATTTGAAAGAGGTGTTGATCCCGAATTGACTTTTTACGCTTTGCAACGAGCGGCGAATCTAATGATGGAAGTCGCTGGTGGCTCAATTGGTATGACTTCACAAGATATTAAAGCTCAAAGTTTTGACAATAAAAACTCGCTAAAAATCAACTTGGAGAAGGTTAATCAATTAATAGGTTATTCCATTCCGAAAGACCAACATCTATCAATTCTTCGCGATCTAGATTTTAAAATCCTTTCAGAAAATGAATGTGATATTGAATTGGAAATTCCGGCTTATCGTATTGATGTCACACGTGAAGCCGATGTCGCAGAGGAAATTCTGCGAATCTATGGATTTAATAACATTCCATTGCCCGAACGTTGGCATTTGGCGGTAAATTCTAAAAAGTCAATTGATCGAGATAAAATTCAAGGAACAATTTCAGAATTGTTGGTCGCTAAAGGATTTTATGAAGTGCTTAATAATTCGTTGACGAAAACGACTTACTCGGAAACTTTTGAGGGAGAGCAATTGAAAGCTGAACGAAATGTTCGCTTGTTAAACCCGTTAAGTCAAGATTTGGAAGTAATGCGTCAAACGCTAGTATTTGGTATATTGGAGAACATTCAACGCAATCAAAATCGGCAGAATCCAAATCTCAAACTATTTGAATTTGGTAAGAATTACCACTTGTATCCATCTGGATATGAAGAAACAAATGTGCTTGCCCTTGGAATCTCCGGAAGTAAATCCCGAGAGCTTTGGAATAGCGATAAAGATTTAGTTTCCTATTATACCCTGAAAGGAATTGTAACGTCACTTTTCGATCGACTTGGTTTGTCAGAGCATTTGCAATTCCATACGCTGCAAAACGAATTATTTTCTGATGGAGAGAAATGTAGTATTCTCAAAAAAGATATATTGAAAATTGGATTGGTTTCGCAAAAGTTATTAGATCATTTTGATATTAAAAATCCGGTTTATTGTGCATTCATCAATTGGGATCAACTAATCGAAAGTTTGAAAATTGTAAAAATCAATTTCAAGGAATTACCGAAAACATTTGCTGTCCGAAGAGACTTTTCGCTTCTTTTAAATAAGGAAACGACTTTCGGTGAATTGAAAGAAACTGCATTAAATTGCGATAAAAAATTACTTCGTGAAGTTAATCTATTCGACGTTTATGAGGGAAAGAACTTAGAAGAAGGAAAAAAATCCTACGCCTTGTCTTTCACCTTTCAAGACCAAGAGCGCACATTAACGGATTCGGAAATTGATGGGATCATGAATAAGATAAAATCAACCTTTGAAGAAAAGTTTGGAGCCGTATTGCGTTAGCATAAAATCTCTTTTATTCTATTTGCTCATCAGAATTTCACCTAAACAATTGGCAGTCAAGTTATCACAACCCTTTGTGTCAGCATTGGCATCGTCGAAATTCTCATACGTATTTTCTACTTTTTCTAAATAGCACTCAACGAATTGTTCTTTATTATTTCCAAGAAAATCAAGTGAACCTTCAGATTGTCTTATGAAATTACGCGCTTTCTTTTTATCATTTTCTGACCAAGCACCTTTTTTACTTCCGCTACATGAGGAAAGAAAAATGGCGATAGAAAAAACAAGAATTAAGGTTTTCATGAAACTGATTTTCGGTGAATAATTACATCAAATCTAATCATTCTTGTTAAACACATATAAAATGCTCTAATTTTAATACTAACCTGAGTTCGACTTTAACAACATCATCCTCGTGTATCATAAACTTATTCCTTCACGAATTGAACCACTTTGGCTGCATTTCCTGAATAAATTCCTAGATAATAAGTTCCTGAAGCTAGTTTCGAACTCAACTCAATCGTTCTCTTTAATTCGCCATTTTCTAATGGAAGAAGAATCGAGGAGACTAATTGCCCAGAAATCGTAAAGAACTTTAACTCAACCTTATTTCCTTTTAAACCAACTAATTCAAGTTCAAAAATACCTTTATTGGGATTTGGATATAATTTTAAAACATTTATTTCCATCTCAGAAATACTTGAATTATTATCATTTACAACAATACTAACAGAAGAAATACAACCATTATTATCTTTCACATAACCCGTGTAAGTTCCCGGTACAAGGTTTGAAAAAAGTGCTCCTGAAAAGTAATTTGAACCATTCAAACTATAGGTGTATGGTGTCAAGCCTCCAAATCCTGATAGAGTAATTGTTCCATTACTTCCGGTTGTTGCTGAAGTTGACAATCCGCTCGCTACTAAAGAGTCCGGTTGAGTGATGGTTGTATTGAATGTCTTGATACAACCGTTAGCATCTTTGATATGAACAACATAGTTTGTAGGAGCCAAATTGCTAATTGTATTTGAATTTAAATAGGTTACACCGTCAGCACTGAATGTGTATGGAGAAACACCACCGGAACCAGTAACTGTAATTAATCCATTAGTGCTACCATAACACGTGACCATTGTTGGAATGGCATTTATGTTCAAAGCAGCTGGTTCTGAAATAGTTGACTCGATTATACCTACACAACCATTCGTATCTTTGGAATAAAAAGTATAATTTCCTGCCGGAAGATATGAAAAAACGTTCGAGTTTTGATAAGACAATCCATCCGTAGAATAAGTATAAGTTGCCTGCCCGCCTGACGCAGTTAAACTTATTGATGCGGTTTGACCATTGCAAGCGATGGCACTTATTGTATTTAGGTTCAAACTGATGTTTGTCGCTGGATTCAAAACAAAAGAACCTGAATTCAAACAACCTGTGCTATCTGCAATTTGATAGGTATAATCCCCTGCAGGAATTTCATCGAATGTAGCATCCGTCTGAAATGGACCATCGTTTAAAGAAAAGGAATAAGGAGCAGTTCCTCCGCTCACCGCAAGAGAAATTGAACCATCATTTCCTGTGCAAGATGGAATGGCATTCACTGTTGAGGAAACATTGAAATAGCTTCCTTGTCCCATTTCAATGATTGACATTTTAGAATCGTTACAACTATTTTCATCGACTTGTCCATTTACTTCGTACAATGTGAATGAAACATTATTAAAACCATTGACTAAACCTATAACTGTGCAATATACCGTATCTCGTCCACCTGCTATCAATTGGTTTGATGAAAAATCAACGAGCGTTGCATTTGCCGCACCCAATTGCCATGAAAAAGTTCCTGTTGAAATTGATGTCGTACCTTGATTTTCAATAATCACACCAACCTCTGTTGCTGAACCACAAGTACTCGAATCTGAAACTCGAAAAGCACCTATAATTGCCGCATCTTTTTCAAAAGGATTAATACGAATAGATGCAACACTTGATTTCGTATTTGTATTATGATAAACACCTGTAAAATAAAACGTTTGACCGTCGAAATCGTCGATACTCAAATGGTGATAATCTCCCCAGCGAGTATCACCATTTTTCGAAGAAGTTCCCGCAATAATTGTGGTTTCGGGCATAGTCATCGTTCCAAGTGGATCACAAGCTTTTCTACCTGTCATTTTTAAGGATGGAAAATCACCTGCTATATTGCTCGAGGTAGAATAGGCTAATAAGATATTTCCATATTTATCCATATTGATTCCCGGCATCCATCTGCTAGTTGAAGTTCCTGGAGCATAGGTTCCTTCTTGATATTTCGTCCAAGTTGGAGTTGTAACTCCAGTAGCTCTTCTTAACTCAATCCACCTAACTCCTGATCGATCAGAACCATTAACATCAGTTGACAAAGATAATAGCAATGATTGGTGCTCATCAAAAACGCGCATGGGAGCTTTAAACATAACCGTCTCGCGCAATGGATCTAGCGTATTTGTTGTTCCTGGCTGCTTGATGCACGCAAAACTAGTTAAACCACACAATTTAGAATCAATTTCCGCAATCGCAATATCTTGAATTTTGGCTATCGTTGCGCTTGAATTATCCCAATTGATTGTCATTTCCCACAATTCAATCCAATCATTTGTTCCGCTGTCTGGTGATCCATTTGAATGAGATTCATCATCACGATGTCTTACAAACAGAGGTTTCATTCCCAAAGGAGCAGGATTATCTCCTTCAATATCAACTGGAGTAATAGATTGAAAACCAAATCCGTTTAATCCATAACCAATTGAAACTTTGATAAAAGGTGACGTACCTCCTGAAAGTAATGCACTCAAACGCATGGCATACGTTTTTGGAGCTGATCCTTCATTTGTAGTTGCAAGAAAAGCATCAGAAGAAGGACTAAAAGAATATTTCGGATAATCTGGAAACTGATTACAGGTAAAGGAATAGGTCCAATAGGCACCTTGCGGATTCGACGTTTGAGAAACATGAATCAATAGACGATTTCCGGAACTTGAAAATTCCGTAAGAAACCACTTTCTGGCCGGTTTGTAGTAGAGAACGATTGGATCTCCTGCTCCTGCAGGGCCACCTAAAGTCTGCATAGTCGCAGAACTTAAAAGAGTTGCACCGCTTACTTTGTTGAAAATACGATAAACTCCACCACCATTTCCATTGGTTGATTGAATAACAACCGAACTATCAGCATCAACAGTTGGATCAGGAGGGGATAAATTGGTCCCTAGGCCTTGAAATTGCCAATTTATAGTGGCATTTGTCGCTTTTTGGGTGGATTGATGTTGTTGCCAAACCCAATCCGGATTATGCGTATTCGAATTATCTACTTCAATCAAATCTCTTCCCTTAAAATTGGGTTTTACTAATTGATTTTTTGGTTCTATTTGACTATTTTCAGCAGAAACTAAGTGACTAACTTGCGGACTAAAATAACCCAAAAACTCAGAATTTTGGGCTCTCAAAAATAAAAATGAGGTTGAAAAAGCAATTGATAAAAGATAATATTTCATAACAGTTAATTAAGTGTCAACAAAATTCAACGAAATTCTTTTTAGCTAAATTTCTTATTTTATGGTCTCTTTCTTTGAATTTAATTTGATTTTAGCGAACTAAATTACATTATAAATTCAAATAACAAAAGTAACTTTAAAGTTTAACATTCTCCATTAATGAGATTATTTAAACTAATTATGAATGAAAGAGAAATTGAGTATGAAATTGATTGGCTCAATGACTTTTACATAGAAAATATAACACCTAGAAAGTATGAAAAAACGTTTGTTTTTAAAACAAAAGCCACTCCTGAACTATAGAAAAATATGAAATCATCGGATGATTACCCGAACTTTCGAGGGTGACATTTGTTTTAGAGATATGTATCAACTCAAACGAACCCAATTCATCAAATCGGATATCAAAACCTGTTGGGATTTTTTCTCTTCTCCAAATAATTTAAAAGTTATTACACCTCCTTACATGGGTTTTGAGGTTAAAACAGAAGTGCCTTCGATCATGTATGAAGGTTTAATGATCGCATACACGGTCCGCCCGCTTTTTGGAATTCCAATGTCGTGGGTGACTGAAATTAAAACAGTCAAGGAAAATCAATTCTTCGTAGATGAGCAGCGTCAAGGGCCTTACACGATTTGGCACCACGAACATCATTTCAAAGAAGTTGAAGGTGGTGTAGAGATGACTGATATTGTTTCCTACGTTTTACCATTTGGAATATTAGGAAAGCTTGTTCATCCTATCATCGTTCGGAAAAAACTAGAAGAAATATTTGCTTATCGTTTTAAGAAAGTTGATGAGATTTTTAATAGGTGAGTAAAAACTACTGTAACCGTTTAGTGGGTTCCCAAACACTCGACTTGATTCCTTTGATGTAGTTTAAAAAACCAATTATTAGCGCCAAATTCATGGCAAAAAAATGCGTTGAGAATCGAAAAATAGCAATATTCACGTTCATTTTTTTTAAAGCTAAGTCCAATACAATCATTAAAATTACAATTAGAGATGCCACTGAGGTCCAAAAATACAGAGCCGAATGGTTGATTAGTAAAAAAGAACTCCATGCCAATGTGATCAGAAAAAATGGAGTTAACCACCTGAGAACTTTGTGGGATAAAAAAGCAAATGAAATTCCATCAAATCGAAACAACAGAGTTGAAAAATGAGCCAAATTCTGAAAGTTACCTGCTGAAATTCGAGCTTTTCTTTTAAATTCTTCTGTTAAATTATTGGACACATCCTCGAAAACTAATGCTTTGGATTCGTTGATGCAATGAAATCCTTTTTGCAATGTTTTCATATTTAAATAAAAGTCATCTACTAAATAGTTGAGTGGAATTGCAGAGAAAGCTTTCTTTCTGATTGCAAAGCAGCCTCCAAATGGCCCCATCATTCCTCCCCAGATTTTTCCTTCGGCATTTTTAGTCCAAACTTCCATGCTGATGTAGGTTTTTTCCTGATAAGATATCCCGTCATTTTTTAAACCCGTATTAACCATTTGGGAATCAACTAGTCCAATTTTTTCATTTTTAAAATGTTTAATTAATTCTTCAACAGTGTCGGAATTGAAAATTACATTTGCATCAGTTAGTAATAAAAAGTCAGTTGTTGCTTCCTCGACTAGTTGGTTCACAATTCTGATTTTTCCTTGGCGCTCACTAAATTCATAAAGTTTGATTTGAGGGTAGCATTTTTGCAATTCTCGAACAATTTGAACTGTAGAATCCGAACAATTATCCGTTCCAATTAGAAATTCAATGCAATCAACTGGATAATTTCCTTGAAAAACACTTTTTATTTTTTCTTCAATTACTTTTTCCTCATTGTGCGCAGCCATGACGATCGAAATCTCTGGCAATTCGATAGGAGAAAAAAGAATTTCATTTGACTTTTTAGTCTTTGCCCATAATCGAACAAAAATGGGATAAACTAAATAGCTATGAACAATAAGAAGAACACTCATCCAAAATAAAACCTCAAAAAGATGAATGATCAACATTAAGAATGCGAATTTAAATGTGTTTCCGGTTTCAATTCAGTAATTTCAGAGTTACCCAAAATAACAGATAATTTCTTTTGGATTGAATTGAGATTGTAATTATTTTCAATACATTTTTTTCCCCTCCTCCCATTCTCCTCCCTTAATTCCTGGGATGACAGAAGTTTTTTTATTTCATCTGCAAACTCTGATGAATTTCGACAATAATCTAATTGCCCAACGATACCCTCTGCTCCTTTTTCAGAAACTACAATAGGTGAGCCCAAGCTCATTGCCTCTAGGACTTTCATCTTTACACCTGAACCAGATTTTAATGGCGCAACAAATATTCCATGTTCTGAAATGAAATCAAGTGAACTTTCCACAAATCCATGAAGAACTATGCCATTCTTTTCTTTTAGATAATGAATATTTTCGGAAAATGATCCCGCAATGTGAAGTTCAACCCCTGGAAACTCTTTTCTAACTTCTGGAAAAATTTCGGATGTAAACCAATCCATTGCCTCAATATTTGGAGCCCAATTAAAAGCACCAATGAAACATAAATTTGTGTTTTCGTAATTGACTTTTGTTCGCTTAATTGGCATTGAAACCGGAATTAGATACGTTGGACGCTGTGAATTTCTTTGAATCGACTCTTCATCTTTTGTGGATAATGGAAAAACAATATCAACGTCATTAATTAATTGATATTCAAATTCTTTAAGCCTCTCATGTAAATTATTTATGTACCACTTTTTTATTGGATTGGTAATCGTTTTAGATAGATTTTTCCAAATTGAATTTTCAATATTATGAGCTCTGTAAATGAATTTAGAATTACCAATTTGATTCAAATCCTTCCAGTAAACACAAGCAAATAAACTCTCAAAAATGATAAAATCAAATCGAGTTTTTCGGTAGATTGCACGAAGTTTTTCAGAAGCGTTTTTGTCATAAAAACGACTTAAATTGTATGACTCGCCTCTTACTAGGTCTTTCAAAGCAGCAAAAGGCTTTAATTCTGTATCGACATAGTGATTTTCAAAAGTGACATTCGGAAAATTTTCTTTTGGAATCAGATAACTATCATAAGGATGCTTGTGTGTTGATAATGAGAAATATGTTATTTGATTAATCATGTTAACTCCTGAAAGGCATTCCAAAAATCGACTCATAGCTAAACAACCACCGTCAATAATGGGAAAAGGAGGTTTGTGGGAAATAATCAAGACCTTCATGAAGTCTTCCTTTTAAAAAGTTTAAACCAAGCCTCTTTATTAAAGATTTGAGCGTCATTAGCAGCCGCCCAAGTAATCAATACGGCAATTGGTGTAAAGAAAATACCTGCTATCCACATACCCATAAAAGGACCGAGTACTTTTGTTGTGGCTAAATTTTCTCCGATGCTTATTAAAATGAAATAAAGCATAAAAACAAGTGCTGCAATCACAACGGGTGCTCCAAAACCTCCTTTTCGTATAATGGCTCCAAGTGGCGCTCCGACAAAAAAGAGAACAATAATGGCATAGGTTAAAGCAAATTTCCGATGAAACTCGATCCAATA
>JBIIVA010000164.1:0-5577 GCA_044339705.1 Crocinitomicaceae bacterium | reverse complement strand
AATTGAGGTTTGAAGATTACCCGCTTAGCTGGATTTGCAATCCGGCGATACTATTTTTTAATCGATTCCAAAAAATGATAAACCAAGATTATTTCTTCTCATCCTTTTTTGCCGAAGCAGAAAAAAAGTAAGCAAAAAAACTGCTTTTTTCAACTTGCATAAGGCGTTTCCTGCGGAACACTCAGTCTTATCGCTTCGTGCTTTTGTCCTAATGCTCAGGCTGTCGCCTTCACGGACCGCATCTTCGCTCAGACTTTCGTTAACGCTGCATGAAAGTCGAGGTAGGAACTCTATTATTTTCCACGCAACGAAGTTGAATTTTTGAAAAACGAAGTGAAAAATAAATTCCATTCTCACAATCCCCGCGCCTTGAAAGATTAAACTGGGAACCCACACGACGAAGTTGCGTTTAAATTTCTGACTGTTTGAGCCGAGGTACGATGGCGAGTTTTAGAAATTTTAGCAACAAGGAAAATGTGGGTAGTTGAATCTTTCCAGGCTAGCGTTTTTTTGTTTCGTTTTTTGGGGCAATGCCAAAAAATGAAAACCAACTCCCAAGAATAAATGTGAGTTATTACAAAAAGTCGTGCGAAAAAGTGTTGTAAAATACAAAAAGTCGTACGAAAAAGTGTATTTTTGCTTTGCATAAATGTTTTATCATGGAGCGAAAAGCAGAAAAAAAACTCTTAATCTGGAAGGATTCGCCAAGCAGAAAGCCATTACTTGTTACTGGTGCAAGGCAAGTAGGTAAAACCTGGTTGATGAAAAAATTCGGCGCAAACTCATTTGAAAACATGTTATATGTCAATTTCGAAAAGGAAATTCCATTACGAACGCTTTTCGAACAAGACTACCAACCAACACGAATAGTAAAGGTATTAGAAACCTACTTCAACCAATCTGTAATTTCGGGAAAAACGCTACTTATTTTTGATGAAATACAAGAAGCTAAAGGCGCAATTACTTCCTTGAAATATTTTCGGGAGGAATTACCCGAACAGCATCTAATCGGTGCTGGATCTTTGCTTGGAATAGCAATGAAAAATCAGACCTCTTTTCCGGTTGGACAAGTAGAATTTTTGAATTTATGCCCCATGGATTTTGACGAGTTTTTGCGAGCAACAGAAAACCAACGACTCGCAGAGCTTATTTTTCAGAATGATTGGCAACTTTTAGAGAATTTAAAGACAAAAGTTATTGAACTTCTTAAGACCTATTATTATGTTGGTGGAATGCCCGAGGCAGTTTTAACTTACAGTATAAATCAGAATTTGCAAGAAGTTAGATCTATTCAAGATTCAATTTTACAAGCGTATGAACAAGATTTTTCAAAACATGCTCCACCTGAAATTATCCCGCGCATACGAATGATTTGGAATGGGCTTGTTGGTCAATTATCCAAAGAAAATAAAAAGTTCGTCTATGGATTAATTCGGGAGGGAGCTCGTGCAAAAGATTTTGAAATGGCAATCAACTGGCTGAGCGATTATGGTTTAATTCATCTTGTCCATCGCACCAAAAAAGCTAATTTTCCTTTGGCAGCATACAGTGATCTACAGGCTTTTAAAATCTATGCTTTGGATGTCGGGTTGCTCGCAGCAATGGGCAACATTAATTCCAGAACTTTAATCGAAAAAGAACAATTATTCACCGAATTTAAGGGTGCATTAACAGAACAATTCGTACTTCAAGAATTTAAATCCGAAGGAATGAAACAGATTTATTATTGGGCAAACGATACTGGATCTGCTGAAGTAGACTTTCTTTTGGAATTCGAAAATAAAATTCTACCTATTGAGGTAAAGGCTAGCGAAAACTTGCAATCGAAATCGCTAAAAACGTTTTCATCAAAATATCCCGATATTCATTGCTTTCGTACGTCACTCTCTAATTTTAGAAACGAAAATTGGATGACTAACATTCCGCTTTTTGGAGTGAAACAATTATTGAATAATTGATTTTACCCATTCTGCTAGATTTGAAATCCAGCGATTCTTATTCGATTACAACAACTTGACAAGTTTGTTTAATTTTTGAAAAACGAAGTGAAAAATAAGTTCTATTCCCAAGAATCTCGCGCATTGAAAGATTAAACTGGGCACCCACACGACGAAGTTGCGTTTAAATTTCTGACTGTTTGAGCCGAGGTACGATGGCGAGTTTTAGAAATTTTAGCAACAAGGAAAATGTGGGTAGTTGAATCTTTCCAGCGCTAGCGTTTTTTTGTTTCGTTTTTTGGGGCAATGACAAAAAATGAAAACCATGATTATTTCTGCTCTTACTTTTTTTGCCGAAGCAGAAAAAAAGTAAGCAAAAAAACTGCTTTTCAACTTTCATAAGGCGTTTCCTGCGGAATACTCAGTCTTATCGCTTTGTACTTTTGTCCTTTTGCACAGGCTGTCGCCTTCACGGACCGCATCTTCGCTCAGACTTTCGTTAACGCTGTATGAAAGTCGAGGTGGGAACTCTATTATTTCCCACGCAACGAAGTTTAATTTTTGAAAAACGAAGTGAAAAATAAGTTCTATTCCCAAGAATCTCGCGCATTGAAAGATTAAACTGGGAACCCACACGACGAAGTTGCGTTAAAATTTCCGGCTGTTTGAGGCGGAGGAACGACAACGAGTTTCGGGAATTTTAGCAACAAGGAAAATGTGGGTAGTTGAATCTTTCCAGCGCTAGCGTTTTTTTTGTTTCGTTTTTTGGGGCAATGCCAAAAAATGAAAACCAACTCCCAAGAAAAAATGTGAGAATCAACAAAAAGTCGTACGAAAACGTATATTGAGAATACGCTTTACCCAATCTTATCAAACCCCGTATAAGCTCTCAACACCTCAGGAATGATAATGCCATCAGCGGTTTGGTGATTTTCCAATAATGCTGCAACAATTCTCGGCAAAGCAAGCGCAGAACCATTTAATGTATGACACAATTGTGATTTTTTATCTTCGTCTTTGAAGCGCAATTTCAAACGGTTCGATTGGAACGTGTCAAAACGTGAAACAGAACTGACTTCCAACCATTTTTCTTGTGCCGCCGAATAAACTTCAAAGTCATAGGTCATCGCAGAAGCAAAACCCATATCGCCGCCACACAAACGTAAAATACGGAATTGAAGACCCAATTTTTCAAGTAAGCCTTTGACATGTTCCATCATTTCTTCTAGCGCTTTGGCAGTATTGCTTGGGTGCTCAATCCGAACGATTTCCACTTTGTCAAACTGGTGCAAACGATTCAACCCACGCACATCTTTTCCATAAGAACCTGCCTCACGACGAAAACAAGGCGTATAACCAGTCATTTTAATTGAAAAATCAGCAGAAGGTAAAATCACATCGCGGTAAATATTGGTCAATGGTACTTCCGCCGTTGGAATCATATAAAAGTCATCTGCAGGCATGTAATACATCTGTCCTTCTTTGTCCGGTAATTGTCCTGTTCCGATGCCACTTGCTTCATTCACCATCAAAGGAGCTTGAATTTCTTCGTAACCTGCTTTTGATGCTTCTTCCAAAAAGAAAGAAATTAATGCGCGTTGCAATTTTGCTCCTTTTCCACGATAAAATGGAAAACCTGCTCCCGTAACTTTAACGCCAAGTTCGAAGTCGATTAAATCGTATTTTTTTGCCAAATCCCAGTGTGGAAGAGCTTCAAAATCAAATGTCGGTGTTGAACCGTATTCAAAAACAGTTTCATTGTCGTTAGCATCTCTACCAGCAACAACTTGTTCGTTCGGAACATTTGGAAGTGTATAAAGTAACTTGGTAATTTCAGCTTCAAGGCTATCCACTTTGGTTTTTAAAGTAGATTCATTCACTTTAAGTTCTGTTGTTTTTTCTTTCAGTGCATTAGCTTCAACTGTTTGTCCAGATTTATATAAATCTCCTATTTTTTTCGCAAACTGATTTAATTCGGCAGAAATTCCATCCATTTCTGTCTTAGCCCCACGCCATTCCGTATCAAGTTTAATAATGGCATCTAATGTTTCTTCTGCATGAAGATGTCTTTTACTTAATCCTTTCAGAATTCCTACTTTGTCGGTGCGAATGCGTTGAATCTCTAACATGTTGGGTAAAAATTTAAGTGGTGGCAAATTTAGGAAAAGTTCCTTAGTTTAGAAAAGTGAATTCAGGGTTCCTTTCGCACACTAATTTGTAGAAAAAAGTTAAATAAAAAATGTTGGGGGTTAAAAAAACAAATTTATCTTCATTGAAAAAAACTTCCAATGGCGAAAAAAGAAAAAGTCTACGTTCTCGATACATCTGTTTTATTGCACGATCACCAAGCAATTACCAATTTTGAAGACAACCTCGTTGCAATACCTATTACGGTTTTGGAGGAATTGGACAAATTCAAACTCGGAAATGACACCAAGAATTTCTCTGCCCGCGAGGTAATTCGTTTTATTGATAAACTTTCAGGAAGTGGCTCTCTGCAAGAATGGATTCCACTTGGAAAAGGACTTGGGAAGTTTCGCGTGATCATGGAAACCTCAGCAAATTCCTTGGATGCAGAGGCAGTTTACTCCTCTACCAAAAACGACCATAAGATTATCAATGCGGCCATTTCTTTGATGGAAAAGGAACCAAAAAAGAGTGTAGTTTTAGTAACCAAAGACATTAATCTTCGGATAAAAGCGAAAGCACTTGGCGTAATTGCAGAGGATTATGCAACCGGAAAAGTGGCGCTTCAGAATGTACAAGATTCAAGTTTTTATTCCATTGAAGGTGTTGATTCTGAAGTGATTCGTGAAATATTTTTGAAAGGCTGTGTAAGCGAAAATGGTATTCTCGGAAGAAAGAAACATACAAATGGTTACTACATTCTAAAGAACGGAAAAAATTCTTCACTTGCCTTCTACGACCATGTGAACGACCAAATTGTTCGGATAGAAAAGGAGTTTGTTTATGGTGTTAAACCAAAAAATGCCGAGCAAGCATTTGCTTTTCATGCACTATTGAATCCAGAGATAAAATTAGTTGCACTTCAAGGCGTTGCTGGAACTGGAAAAACCTTATTGGCACTTGCTTCAGCGCTGGAACAAAACAAGCAATTTGATCAGGTGATTTTAGCCCGACCGATTGTTCCACTTTCTAACAAAGACATCGGATTTTTACCAGGTGATGCCAACGATAAAATTGGGCCATACATGGAACCGCTTTGGGACAATTTAAAATTTATCAAATCACAGTTTGGTGAGAACGAGAAAAAGCACAAAGCAATCGTTGAAATGCAGGAGTCTGGTAAAATCATCATTACACCCTTGGCATTCATTCGAGGAAGAAGTTTGTCAAATATCATGTTTATCATTGATGAAGCTCAAAACTTAACGCCACACGAAGTTAAAACCATCATTACACGTGCTGGAGAAAACACAAAAATTGTATTCACAGGAGACGTTCATCAAATTGATACGCCTTATTTGGATGAAAACTCAAATGGATTGGCTTACCTCATTGATCGTTTGAAAGGTCAGCCATTATTTGCAAATGTCAAATTGGAAAAAGGTGAGCGCTCTGAGCTGGCGAATTTGGCGAATGATTTATTGTAAGTTCGAATCAATCGAAATCAATAATT
>JBIIVA010000162.1:0-5611 GCA_044339705.1 Crocinitomicaceae bacterium | reverse complement strand
TCCTAATGGTTGTGAAAATTGGTTTGTGATGGTAAACGCTCCAATCAATATCGGACAAAATTGGGATGAAATTCTAACGCAAACGCGTGAACGAATTATTCGTAAAATTTCAAAACATCTAAATAAATCTATAACGGAGTTAATTGAAGTTGAGGAAATCTCAGATCCACGAAAGATTGAATCCACTTATTTTGGAAAACAAGGATCAATCTATGGTAATTCATCAAATAGTGCTTTTTCTGCATTCTATCGTCATCCTAATTTTTCAAAGAAAATTAAAGGGCTTTACTTTTCTGGCGTAACTGTTCATCCAGGTGGAGGTATTCCTTTAGCGCTTAACAGTGCTAAGATTGTTGAACGTTGTGTAAAGGAAGATTTTAAGTTGAAAGACTAGATTTTTTTTTTGGATTTTGTTTTAACGAAACCGAATGCTCAAAAACTTCGGACCAACCTTTCCAAATTCCGTAGTTACCTATGGTTTCATTATGCCAAATGAATGAAAACTCTCCTCCGTATTTTTTTACTTCTTTGAATAACGAATCAATTTTATCGATTGCCTGTGAGGTATTTAATTTCATATATTCGTTTAGAGTGATATCCATAAATGCAAATGGATGAATTGTCAAGTTGGTTATTTCGTTTTTGGATAAATCAAACCATTGATAGGGTCGTGCCGTCCCTGCGCGAAAACCAGCGATGTCAGGATACCCCATCGTGTAATCATCTGTTATTTCTTGATTAATTAATGTTTGGTAAGTATATGGAAATTTCAGAATTAAAAAATGTTGTCTACTTTGATTCACATTCTTATCTAAAACACGCTCTAATCGCTCAATCTCATTATGCAGAAAGAAGTCATAACTATTCGATTTAACGCTCGGATGAATGCCAATATCACATAATTTAGACATCCTTTTAATTAACTTTTTATGTTTTAATGTACGATGCGAAATATTTCGATCATATTTGGCGAAATCACCTAATAGCCAAAAAATTTTAATAGGAATGTTATTTTCAGCGAGCGAAATCAATCTATCGTATGTGTCGTAGGGATCCTTCATGATCCCTGCCTGAACTCGCTGTCGTTCAAGCAGTCTTTTACTTCTTCCCAAGAAAAAATCTTTGAAATTAGAAAACGAACTTCTGAAAATACCTTTGAATTTATAGGCATAGGCATTATCGATATCGAAAGTGGGAAGAATTTTTACTTCCTCATTTAATACTGTTAATTGATAATTTGCATGATCTTTCAAGAAGTCGATGATATCCACACTCCATCGATCGCAAATAACCTGTTCTATCCACCCAAATTGATATTGAATACTTGACCTTCCCTCGAAACGTCCAAATTGATCTCTATTAATCGAATTATATTCCTCCATTCTTGTAAGAACGTAGAAAATACTTGCAAACGGATCAGTTACACTATTGAAAGACAAACAGGATAGTTTGTAGAATTTCTTCTTAGTCACTTCAAGTGAGGGAATATCCTCTAAAAATAAAATGGAAGCGGGTAAAATGGAAGCGATATTTCCGAATTGCTGATCAGAGTAATTCAGTTTAATTCCTTCAAATTGCTCAAACGAACCTTTGTGACTTGTCGTCTTATAGGCAATGCCACGATTTTTAAATACAAAGTCAAATGTATATTCTAAACGAGGAGTAATTCTATTGACATAGATTAAAATCATTACAAATCGTTAAGAATTTTGGAACAAATAAAATGGGCAGCCTGACCATCTCCATAAAAAGTGGGATAAGTAAAATCATTTTTATTTTCGAGATCCTCGAAAGCGTCAATAATTTTATGATAATTAGCACCCGTCAGAATAGCATTGCCATTTTTTACGATTTCAACCCATTCAGTTTGTTCACGCAAAATAACACATGGTTTTTTGAAGAAAAAAGCCTCTTTTTGCAATCCTCCACTATCAGTCACCACAATTTTAGCATGCTTTTCTAATGCGATTATGTCCAAAAAGCCTGCGGGCGGGATAATTTTTATTTTCGAATTAGTTGCAATTTTTTGATGCAAATCCGGTTCCAAAAGTTCACTCATTTTTCCCTTCGTACGCGGATGTATCGGCAAAACGATTGCCAATCCAGTTTTCATTTGAATATCTATAAGAGCATTAAATATCGCATTTAAGTTTTGCTTTGAATCCGTATTTGAATCACGATGTATAGTGCATAAAATATAGCTGGTATCGATTAATTCAAGGTTGGTAAGAATGGTGGATTTTTCGCTTGATATTGATGAAAAATAAATACTGTTATCATACATGATGTCTCCACACAAATAAACATTGGGGTCATCGACAGTGGCTTTCGGTTTAATTTCAAGAGAAAAACCTTCTTTTTCTAGATTCGAAATCCCTGATTTAGTGGGAGAGAAAAGTAACGTTGACATGTGGTCTGCAGAAATCCTGTTGATTTCTTCCGGCATTGATTTATTAAAACTTCTTAATCCCGCTTCAACATGAACCAGTGGAATATGAATTTTAGAAGCCGCAATAGCAGCAGCAAGCGTAGAATTAGTATCTCCGTAGATTACAACAGCATTTGGTTTTTCATAAATAAAAATTTTTTCTAGTCCCTCAATCATTTTTGCAGTTTGAGCTCCATGAGAACCACTTCCAACGTTTAAATTATAATTGGGTTTTGAGATTTGCATTTCTTCGAAGAAGATGTCAGACATGTTTTCATCGTAATGCTGTCCAGTATGAACAATTATTTCTTCGATACTATCCGAAAATGAATAGCGAATTGCTCGGCTTAGCGCAGAAGATTTGATAATCTGGGGTCGAGCACCAATGATGGTTATGATGCGTTTTTTTGTCATTTCGATAAGAGGCCTTCGTCGGCGAAGCTAAGATAGCCATTATCCGTGAAAATGACATGATCTAACAAATGTAAATCAATGAATTTTCCAAATTCTAGGATTGATTTGGTTAACTGTATATCCGTATGACTTGCTTTTTTATTTCCACTGGGATGATTATGCGATAGGATAAAAGCTGCTGCGTGGCATTCAAGTGCAAGTTGAAAAATAACTTTTCCATCAGCAATTGTGCTGGTCATTCCACCTTTCGAAATTTGTTTGGTTTGAATAATTTCATTGGCTTGATTTAGAAAAATGACGTAAAACTCCTCGTGTTTGAGATCGCTGAGGTAAGGTTTTAAATGCTGATAAACCATTTCAGAGTTTTCAATTCTTTTTCGATTTGGAGTTGATGCTCCCTCTCTGCGTCGCCCAATCTCCAGTGCAGCGAGAATGTTGATGGCCTTTGCTTGACCTATACCTTTGAATTTTAATAACTGCTTAAGAGTTACTTTTGAGAAATCTGACAGGTTGTTTTCAAAGCTTGACAAAATTTCACGAGCAAGTTCAACAGCACTTTTTTGGCGCGTTCCCGAACCGATGATTATAGCGAGTAATTCAACATCAGAAAGTGTCGTTTTTCCCTTTAAAATTAGCTTTTCACGAGGCCTGTCATCTTCAGCCCAAAATTTAATTGTTTGCGTTTCCATGTACCTTAATTTAATGAAAAAGTTTGGTTTTTTATTCAAGTTGAATGAATTTTTCTACTTTTTTTGGATTCAAAAAAGGAATCATTACATTTGTTTCATGTCGAAAAAGAATAAAAACCTTGTTAATGTGGTCTTTTCCACAAATCCAAACTTTCAATATCAGCAAGAAGAACCAGAACAGCAAGAGACACTGCCTGTCCAGCAGCAAAAACTGTATGTCTCGATCGATAAAAAACAACGTGCGGGCAAGGAGGTTACATTGATAGAGGGGTTTATCGGAAAAGATGAGGATTTGAAAGAACTGGGTAAAATGTTAAAGAACAAATGTGGGGTTGGCGGCTCGGTAAAGGATGGTGAAATTCTAATTCAAGGAAGCTTTAAAGATAAAATTTTTGATTTATTGATTAAGTCGGGTTACACTCAAACTAAAACGAAAGGAGGATAGTTTTTATCCTTGAATTCGACGGGGTTCTACATGAATATGAACATCTGAAATATGTGGTAGTTTTTCCATTAAATGATCTTTAAGTTGGTGAGCTATTTCGTGACCATCAAAAACACTTAAGGTTCCTTGAACTTCCATGTGTAAATCGACAATGTAAACCATACCGGCTTTTCGCACCAAGCATTTTTCGGTATCAATTACACCCGGAACTTGGATTGAATAGCGTCGAATGTCCGCAATTAAATCGTGATGAATATGTTCGTCCATGATTTCACCAAGTGCAGGTCTGAAAATTTTATAGGCATTGTAAACAATAAATCCTGAAGCCATTAATGCTGCCCAATCATCTGCTTTTTCAAAACCTTTTCCGAAGAGAAAGGTGAAACTGATTCCAGCAAATGCAATTACAGAAGAAATCGCATCGCTTCGATGGTGCCAAGCGTCTGCTTTCAAAGAAGAAGAGTTTGTTTCAACTCCTTTTTTATGAACATATTGAAAGGAGATTTCTTTGATTAATATAATTGATCCAAGAACGAAAAGCGTAAAAAATTTCGGCGTTTCTTGAGGTTCACTTAAATGACGAATACTTTCAACCGCGATGATTGTTGCTGAAATCAACAAGAATCCAACAACTGCGAATGTAGTTAAAGCTTCGGCTTTGCCATGACCATAAGGATGATTTTCATCCGCGGGTTTGGAAGCGTAATTTAATCCCATTAAAACCAAAACACTTGCAAAAACATCTGCAGTCGATTCGATGGCGTCTGCGATTAGCGCATCTGAATGCCCGATAAATCCTGCGATACCTTTTACAGCGGCCAATCCAGTGTTTGAGAATAGACTAAGGAGAGCGGCTTTTTTTGCGATGTTCTTGTGTTTCTTCATGACCTTTTTGCAGGCTCACAAATGTATGATAATTGAAAAATAATTTCATTGTTTTTTTCATTAGAAATTAACGATTCATTTGGAATTCTGAATTAATCGATAATATTTCTTACCTTTGATTAAATCTAGGTCTTTCATTTCATTCATTATGTAATACTTAGAGTTGACCTAATTTATGACATTCAAAGAACTAGATCTTTTAGAGCCGATCCTAAACGCTCTCAACACACAAGGTTACACGAATCCAACACCCATTCAAGAACAAGCCATTCCAATCGTCCTTAAAGGCAAAGACGTTATGGGCTGTGCTCAAACTGGAACGGGAAAAACAGCGGCTTTTGCCATTCCGATTTTACAACGATTGCAAACAACTAAAAATCCCGAACAGAAACGAGTGATTCGTGCCCTAATCGTCACACCAACCAGGGAGTTAGCGATTCAAATTGAAGAAAGTTTTAAAGATTATGGCAAAAATCTAAAATTGCAATGTGCCGTAATTTATGGAGGCGTAAATCAAGCTTCGCAGGTTAATCGATTGAAAGCTGGTGTTGATATTCTTGTCGCGACACCCGGTAGATTGCTCGATTTGGTAAATCAAAGACACATCAATTTGCGTAATTTGGAAATATTTGTTTTGGACGAAGCGGATAGAATGCTAGACATGGGTTTTATACACGATGTGAAGAAAATCATTAATATAATTCCTGAAAAACGCCAGACCCTGTTTTTCTCTGCAACGATGCCAAAAGA
>JBIIVA010000246.1:0-3049 GCA_044339705.1 Crocinitomicaceae bacterium | reverse complement strand
GGCAAGTTGCAAAATGGAATGACGTATTACTACACTCACATTGTCGAACGCTCCTGTCAAAAACAGAAAAAACAAGGCCGCCCAAAAATTAGTAGAAACACCAAAAAGAATTGTAGAAACACCAAATCCAGCGACAGAGTACAGTAGAATTTTCCCTGCATTATCAACTGGTGGTCTGTATGCAATAATTAAAGCCATAATCGCTGCACCAAAAGCGGGAGCAGCGCGTAAGTAGCCCAACTCAACTGGACCTGCGTTTAACACATTCTTTGCAAAATCAGGAAGTAGAGCAACCGCTCCACCAAACAAAACCGCAAATAAATCCAAGGACAGCGCACCAAGAACGAGTTGGTTTTTCATAACGAACTTCACACCCACACTGATACTCTCCCAAATGCTTTCACCTTCATCTTTAGTCGGCGTTTCCTTCTTCGGAATAAACAATAAAGAAAACAAGGCAATAAAAATGAATACCAACGCCACACCATAAGCTGTCATGTAATCAATTGCTACCAAAAAACCAGAAATTGAAGGTCCAATGATGGAAGCCAAATGCCAAATCGTGCTATTCCAAGTCGCACCATTTCCATATAATTTCCGTGGTAAAAGCTGGGAGAGAAATGGAGAAAGCGCTGCCGACATAAATCCGCGAATAATTCCGATCATTCCAACTAAAATGAATATAGGCAAAGTACCATACAATTTCAATAAACCACTTGTCTCAATGGAAAGATACAACAAGGCCGCACTGGCCAAAATAAAAATCGAGGTGAAAAGGACAATGATCTTCTTGCGATTGAAGGTATCCGCAATATGCCCAGAAAAAATGGAAATCAAAATGAATGGAATTGCTTCTGCTAAACCAATTAATCCAAGATCCAAAACACTTCCACTAATCGAATAAACTTGCCACCCCACAATGACACTCTGCATTTGAATGGCCATCGTAAGAAAAAATCGAAAGGTCAAAAAGAATTGATAATCCTTGATTTTTAAAACGGCAAAGGGATCGTGCTTTTCGAAACTCACCATTAAACAGTTTCGGCAAGGTTCTTACCTGTCATTTCCTTTGGCAAAGAAATACCCATTCGACTTAAAATCGTTGGAGCCACGTCGGCAAGAATTCCATTATCAAGCTTTACATTCTTGTCATTCGTCACCAAGACCATAGGAACAGGATTCAAACTGTGTGCTGTATTCGGACTTCCGTCATCGTTCAAAGCATAATCGGCATTTCCATGGTCCGCAATGACTAAAAATTCGTAGCCCAGCTCTTCACCTGTATTTACAACATCTTTTAAACACGCATCAACCGTTTCAACGGCTTTCACAATTGCCTCATAAACACCTGTATGTCCAACCATGTCAGGATTTGCGAAGTTTAAACAAATGAAATCAGGCTTTTGAGTATCCATAAAATCAACAATGCGATCACGAACTTCTAACGCGCTCATTTCAGGCTGTAAATCGTAGGTCGCTACTTTCGGGGAATTAACCAAAATTCGATCTTCCTTTTCAAAAATAGATTCTCGTCCCCCACTAAAAAAGAACGTGACGTGAGGATATTTTTCGGTTTCAGCAATGCGAACCTGCGTTTTACCTGCATTCGAAATTACCTCACCAATCGTATTGAACAAATTATCTTTTTCGAAGACAACCTGGATATTTTTGAAAGTCGCGTCGTAATTGGTCATCGAGCAATAATGCAAATCCAAGGGTGTCATTTCATATTCAGGAAATGCTTTTTGTGATAATGCAATTGTTATTTCTCGTGGACGATCGGTTCTAAAATTGAAACAAATCACCACATCTCCATTCTCAATTACTCCATTTGAATTTATGATACTTGGCTCGATGAATTCATCTGTAATTCCATTTTGATAGGATGATTCGATGGCTTCAACAGCAGAATTAAATTTAGTGCCGACACTTTTCGTTAATAAATCGTATGCTTTTTTGACACGCTCCCAACGATTGTCTCGATCCATGGAATAATAGCGACCTACAACAGATGCAACTTTTCCTGTAGAAATTTTTAGGTGGTTCTCAAGTTCTTGCATAAAACCTATTCCACTCTTTGGATCGCAATCACGACCATCTGTAAAAGCGTGAATAAAAACTTCATTCAAATCATGTGATTTTGCCATATCGCAAAGCGCATACAAATGTTCTTGAGAACTGTGAACACCACCCTTGGAAACAAGTCCAATGAAATGAATTTTACAACCACGCGATTTGGCCATCTGAAAAGCTTCATTCAAAACCACATTCTTTTGGAATTCACCGTCCCGAATTGCCTTGTTGATACGCGTAAGTTCCTGATAAACAATTCTTCCTGCTCCAATATTCAAATGTCCCACTTCCGAATTTCCCATTTGTCCGTCTGGAAGACCCACATCTTCGCCACTCGTTTTTAATGTCGCATTGGGGTAATTTTTCAAAAGGGAATCCATGAATGGAGTGTTCGCATTTGCGATGGCATCTGATTTCGAGCCATTTCCAATTCCCCAACCATCTAAAATGATAAGGCCAAAACGATTTGTCATAATGGCAAAGTTACTTCAAAAATGCTGCCTTTGGGTGAATTATTTTTGCAAACAATAGTTCCTTGATGCAACTGAACGAATTGTGAAACGATATACAATCCCAAGCCGCTTCCTTTGTTCTGACGCGTTTCTTCACTACCTGAGCGATAGAATTTTGAGAAGATCGATTGTTTATCATCTGTTGAAATTCCCGGCCCGAAATCGCTGACGCCAAAAATGAATTTATCGTTTTCAATTTTTCCAAAAACACCAATTTCTTCTGATGTTCCAGCATATTTTATGGCATTTTCAAGTAAATTCAGCAAAATTGTTTCCAACATAAACGCATCAGCTTGAATTTTCAACTTGGAGCTAATTTCTTGTTTTATCTGTGCAGAGGGAAAACGCTTTTGGATTCGTTCAACCAATTGACTGGTCAATTCGTTGAAATCAATTTCCGATTTAACTGGTGCTAATGCTTTGTTATCTAACCTAGATGCATTCAAAATATTGTCAATCAACAA
>JBIIVA010000265.1:0-2578 GCA_044339705.1 Crocinitomicaceae bacterium | reverse complement strand
TTCTTCTAATGCTTTGGAAAGCAGGTCATCACGTTTTTCGGATGGTAATTCACGTTTTATTAATGTTTGTAAAAGAAGCTTTGTTGAAGCAATTGGGGTTTTTAATTCGTGCGTAACCGACAAAAGAAAATTCGACTGCCTTTGAGATAAAGTTAATTCCTTTCGAATGGACGAACTTATTTTGAATAATCCAAAAATTAGAAGCAGAAGAAAAACAGAACCTTCTCCAACAATCATTAATGTTTTTCGAAAAATCATGGATTCATTCTGGGCACTTTCTCTGCTCAATTGAATTAGATGAAATCCCCACCAAAGAAATTGAAGGATTACATATATACTTAAAATATAAAAAAGAAGATTGGTTTGTTTCTTCATAGAATTTTAATCTTTCGATTTCGGTTCATCGGAATCTGACTTTTTGAAAATGCTTCCAACTTCTCGACCAATTTTTTGAATCGTTTCAACACCAGCGATAATAGGTGTTGCAGAAATGTCATCATAAGAAGCGTACATCGGATCTACTTCTAATCCCGGATAAATAAACATTAAATCATTGTTCGGACAAGCTTTTTCCAACTTAGTTGAAATAGCTTCAATCATCGGATCATAAGAAACAGAACCAACTCGTGCGGAACAAAATATGACTAAATCGTCTTTTGACTTATTGTAAAGAGGGAAAAAGTCATCTAAATTTTCAATTTCTTTTAGCCGAACGTTGAAATCCAATTTATTCGCATAGGCCACTTTTTGAAAACGCTCATAGGTTGAAGCTGAAGCATAAAGTTCCAAATCTATTGAAAGTTCTTTCGAAAGACGAAGTACACGCTCTACCCAAAGTGAAAAGGTTGGTTCGATTTCCGATAGTAAAGGTGTTACTACAACAATTTTTTGATAACTGACTGAAGGCTTGTCCAATTGACAAAAGAAAATGGTTTTGTCACATACATCCAACAAATGTGCACGGTCATCCCCAACGATTCTTTTCAGTATATTGGTATTATTTCTACTATCATTAATGATTACAATATCGGAAACCAATTCTTTCGAAACACGAGCTATACCAGACGAAAGATTATAATCGATTGTGGCAATAGTATTAATTTTAGATTCGTGACCAGCAAAATGTTTTACAATATCTTCTAATGATTTTCTAGACTTTCGAATCATTCGCTCTGCCTTATCATTGTTCGGATAAACACTAACAACAGATATCGGATTGATCACATTCGGATCAGAAACAAGAATTGCAAAATCGATAAGTCCTTCATTTCCATTCAATTCATTCATTGAAACCATAATGTGTTTGTTTCGAAGCCGCGTTTCATTGTCATCCAAATCGCTATTTTCTGACATTTCAATGAGCATTTTCTTTCCGGCACTTTCGGTTACAAATGAAGCCGTCATGCAGGTGAAAAGAATCAACAATACGGTTCCGTTTACAATGTTAATGCTTAAAATTCCATTTCCACCATCATATCCAACCATGATTATTGCCAAAGTCGCAGCCGCGTGAGAAGTACTAAGTCCAAAAATAATTTGACGCTCTATTTTACTTAATTTAAAAATAACCTGAGTTACAAATGCCGCCAACCACTTACTAAATATTGCAAATGAAGTCAAAACTGCTGCAATTATCAAAGGCCAAGTTCCTTGAAAAAAAGCACGATAATCAACCACCATTCCAACAAAAATTAAGAAAAATGGAATAAAAAGAGAGTTTCCAATAAAATCAACTCGATTCATTAAAACGGAATTATGCGGAATGAGTCGGTTTAAAACGAGTCCGGCCACAAAAGCTCCAATGATATGCTCTACTCCTGCCATTTCAGCCAAGAAGGCGGAAAAGAAAACGACGGAAAGAACAAAAATATACTGGGATGTCTTTTCACTATCCAACTTACTAAAGAACCAACGGGCAACTTTAGGAATTATGAAAAACATAATGAAGGAGAAAATAGTCAACGAGGTGATTAATCTCACCCAAAATGCAAAATCGAGGTTACCTTTTGTTGAACTTGAAATAATGGCTAAAATGATCAAAACTGCTGTGTCCGTGAGGATTGTTCCTCCGACTGTTATTGCTACTGAACTATGTTTGGACAAACCATATTTACTAATAATTGGATATGCCACTAGCGTATGCGTAGCAAACATACTTGCCGTAAGTAAACTGGCCATTGGACTTAAATGCAAGACATAATAACAAATTGGATAGCCCAAAAATAATGGCAAAGCAAAAGTCAGAACTCCGAATGTAATACTCTTGTTGAGGTATTTTCTGAACTGATTCAAATCAAGTTCTAGCCCTGCAATAAACATTATATACAAAAGACCGATAGTTGCAAACAGCTTTATTGAACCTTCAGATTCCATTGTTTTCTCACCAATCAATCGAAGCCCATTTGGACCAATTATCATTCCTGAAATTATCAATCCAATTATAGAAGGAATTCGAACTTTTCTCAGAAGAATAGGGGAAAGTAGAATGATGAAAAGCAACAAAGAAAAAACGAGTACCGGATTTTTAATTGGTATGATGAATGCAGCGAAAAAATGCTCAAAAAAGTAATTTCTACGT
>JBIIVA010000161.1:0-5713 GCA_044339705.1 Crocinitomicaceae bacterium | reverse complement strand
TTTAACTCCCACTATTTCTTTTAGTCAGAAAAAAAATAAAGATTACAATAAATGGTCATTAGGTTTTGAAGTTGGTGGTCATGATGGATTAAACCGACTTGTTCAGGGCACCATAAGGATCTATCAGTTAGATCATTACAGTTTACATACGCGATACATGTTAAACAATCGATTTGGTTGGAAATTAAAAGCGAGTTATGATCAATTTAAATGGGTGAATAAGCCAAATCCATTACCAAACCCAACACATTTCTTTAATGTTATTGTCGGACCCACTGCCAATTTAACCGATATTTTACATTTTAATGATTTCAATAACCGATTTGGAGCTTTGATTTATTTGGGTGCGGGATATGGTCAAATGTCATCAAAAACACCATTTTCATCAATTCCTTATGATAGACCTTTAATTGATGACGGTCAAATTGATAGAATGTTAATTGGAAGTTTTGGTTTAACTCCCCAATATAAGATTTCGGAAAGAGTAAGTTTGAATGCTGATATTTCGTTTTTATTTACAATGAGGCAGGATAGGACATTTGACTATCTGAAAGTGCTTCCGCAGGACGGTGGAACGACTGGTTCTTTCTTTAATTGGAGTATTGGCTGTACATTCTATCTTGGAAAAAAGAAAACACATGCTGACTGGACTTTCTCAAAAAGAGGCAGTTCTCTGGATACTACAAGAATTCTAAAACTAGAGAAACAACTTGCAGAAACACAAACGAAACTTGGCGATGATGATAAGGATGGTGTAATTAATGCTTCTGACCAAGAATTAGATTCAAAAGAAGGTGCTCTTGTAAATGCCAAGGGGATTACAGTCGCTACCGAAGAAAAAGCTGTGGACTCTGACAATGACGGATTTTCAGACGTTAACGACCTTTGTCCTTTGTTAAAAGGAAATGCGATGGGATGTCCGGACTCAGATGGTGATAATATTCCGGATATCATCGATGGTTGTCCTCAAGAAAAAGGTTCAGCAAGCGCAAATGGTTGTATAACTGCAGAAAAAGAACGAATCGATTTGGAGAAATTAGGCATTTATGATGTGCTTTTCGCTTCAGGATCTGCATTAGTTAACGAATCATACAAAGATATTCTTAATAGACTCTCTTCGCTTTTGAAAGAGCGTACGGATGTGAATATCGAAATGACAGGGTATACTGATCAAACCGGTTCAGATGAGAGTAATTTGTTGCTGTCTAAACGTAGAGTAGACGCCTGCTTGAAATATCTCGAATCCAAGGGGATTAATCGTTCTAGATTTAGTATTTCATTCAAAGGAGAATCTGACTCGAAGTATAAGGGAAATACGACCGAATCAAATGCGGGCAATCGCAGAGTTTCATTTAGAGTGAAGGAATAAATGAATTCTATCAATTACAACGAGTAACAGTTTTTCATTTTTGATTTTTTTTACTTTCTTCTAGTTTTCTTTCGATAACAACAAATGCATAAGATTTATCGAGGATTGATAACAAAACTTATTTTAAGTAATTACTTTTATTTGCTTGGGATGGCTTTGGTGCGGTTTTCAAGAATATTGAAGAGGAGATTCAGCTCAAAGGAAAAAGAATTTGTTACCATTAATAATTTTATGGGGCGGATTTCGATGAGAGTTGATCGAAACAGCTACATGGGAGGAAGTATTTTCTGGAATGGATTTCATCATGCAAGTGAACTAATCTTTTTAAATAGGTATTTAAAGTCAGATATGACTTTTATCGATATCGGCGCAAACCAAGGCGAGTTTACGCTTTTTGCGGCGGATAAGTTAAGAAATGGTCATGTTTTAGCTTTTGAGCCTACCCCTTTTCAGTTAGGGTTACTTGAGCACAATGTTCAATTGAATAACTTCAGTCACGTTTCAATTCATAAATTTGGATTGTTTGATAAAAATTGTTTGATGGATGTTTATACTTCCGATGTCACCGAAATAGATGGATCTATCAATGAAGGACTGTCGTCATTATTTCCAGCTGGTGGGAGAAATATAGTTGAGGCATCTATAGAATTGAAAGTTTTTGATGATCTGTTTTTTGAGAAATTAGCTCGTGTTGATGTGATCAAGATAGATATAGAGGGTGCTGAATTATTCGCTCTTAAAGGAATGATTAGGACTTTGGAAAAATTTAGACCACTCATTCTAATTGAAATTAACGAATCGGCTATGAAGGGTGCTGGATATTCGAAAGAAGATTTACTTGCCATCTTATCTCCTATGAATTATCAAATCTATCGAATTTACCGAGGTAGACCCCAAAGAATAAATAGCTTAAAGGACGTTGTTTTTGGAAATTTTATTTTTTCCGGTGAAGATTTAAATTGAATCGAAAGCATATTTTATTTTTGACCAATTGGTTTCCTACTAAAGAAAATCCAAGTTTTGGGATTTTTGTAAAAAGACATGCGGAGGCAATTTCCCAGAACTTCAATATTACTGTAGTACATTTAAATTTTGAGCGTGGAAGAGGGATATTTCATTTGTCATTGGAGAAATTGGATAGTTCGGTTAAAGGTTATCAGTTGAATTTTTCAGGGGCTTTCTACCGAATACTCTATTACATGCCTGCACTGGTGACATGGTACTTAAATCGAAAACTTCGTAAGATCCATTTAGCGAATAAGTTTGATTTAATTATTTCAAATGTCATTTTTAATTCCGGAATAGTTGGGCATTATTTATCGAAAAAGCTTAATATCAAACAAGTTCATATTGAACATTGGTCGGGTATACAAAACTTTCTAAGAAAGAATATTCTTCGTAAGAGGGCTCTAAATGCGTTAATCAATATGGAATCTGTTATTGTTGTTTCTAAGCAATTAAATGAGACCATAAATCAGATTAACAAAAATATCAACGTACAGATTGTACCAAACGTGATTTCTAATTATTTTGTTTACAATGAGCAATTTATAAATGAACATGAACTAAGTTTTCTAGCTGTTGCAAACTGGAAATATCCTAAAAGACTTGATTTACTGCTTGATGGTCTGACTTCGTTTCAAACAGAAAATCCGGAAATTTCATTTGTCTTGAAATTGATAGGACAAGGGCCTTTAATTTCAGATCAATTGCTACGTGATTTGCCATTCAAGGTCGAGCGAATTCCTATTATTGACAATATAGATCTTCCAAAAATGTACAATCAATCAGATTTTTTACTTCATTTCTCAGACTTTGAAACATTTTCTATTGTTCCATTAGAGGCACTTGCATGTGGTTGTCCTGTAATTGGAAGTAGGGTAGGGGTGCTTCCGGAATTTATAAACGAAAAAAATGGTCGCCTTGTCGAGAATGATGTTAAGTCAATTTCATATGCAATAAAAGAAAGTATTCATTCTAAATATTCAAGAAAGGATATTTCAAATCAAATAATAAATCTTTTTTCAAAAGATATCGTTGCTGCCAAATTCAGGCAGATTCTCCAAGACTTTTAATTCAATCTCCTTTTCCTAATAAAAGCGTTGGTTAACTATTCTAAATATTTCAAAATCTCCACATCTTCCTCCGACAATTTCAATCCCCTCCGTCCCATCATATTATTGGCGTATTCAATCGCTTTATCTAGTTTGAATGGAACAAATCCTACGCTTCCACCCCAGGAAAAAGAGGGAATGAATTTAGGTGGAAAATCAGCCCCGTAAATATTGCAGCTTACGCCAACGACAGTAGCTGTATTAAACATGGTATTGATGCCACATTTCGAATGGTCACCCAAGGTTAAGCCCATGAATTGAACATTGGTTTTTTCTTCTTTTTGTGTTTCATAGGAATAAGTAGAAACGTTGCCGTAATTATTCTTCAGGTTGGATGTATTTGTATCCGCGCCAAGATTACACCATTCTCCAATCAATGAATTTCCGACAAAACCTTCGTGTCCTTTGTTCGAATAGGCTTGAAAAACAGAATTGTTTACTTCACCTCCCACTTTGCAATGCGGTCCCAAGGTGGTAGCACCATATATTTTTGTTCCGAGTTTCAATGCGCTGTGTTCACACATGGCTAAAGGACCACGAACGATCGATCCTTCCATGATTTCAGCATCTTTTCCGATGTAGATTGGGCCGGAGCTTGTGATTAAAATACTTGCCTCTACTTTCGCTCCTTCTTCTAGGAATATCAAATCGGATGAACCAATAACTGTGTTTGATTTTGAAATTTTCTGTGATTTTCTTCCTGAAGTAATCAATTCGAAGTCAGCTTTCAAAACTGTGTCGTTCTTTTGATACAAATCCCAACGGTTTTCCAATATCAGTGGGACTTCTCCTTTAAATTGGATTTTTTGTGACGGGTTGCCATTTGCGGCTAGAAAAGTCTCATTCAAATAAAGCGCCGTATTTTCCTCTAAATGCATGATTGCAGCAACAACGTCTTCGTTTGGAATAAGTGCTGCATTCACCCTGATTCCATTTTCGATTGACTTGAATTTTTTCGAAAGATAATCTTCTGTCAAATAACCAATTTCTGCTTCAGGTAGGAACATTTTCCAGCGTTCATCGTTTGTGAAAATGCCCATGCGTAAATTCCCGACAGGTCTTGTTAAGGTTAGAGGTGCAAAGCGAAGATGCCGCCCATTATCGTCTAAATTAATTATCATTAGCTAATTCTGTTTTAGTACTAAAAAGATAAAGTAATGCAAAGGTAATTCCTCCATTAATAATGAGCATTTCGTTGCCTATTTTGTAGTCTGGACCAAACAACTTTGGTGAGTAGAGGTCTAAAAAATAGCAGAGTAGGGGAGCCAAAAGACAAACGATAGGAACGATGTTCTTTTTTAAGATTCGTTTTGTGAAAATCCCAAATGTAAATAAACCAAGCAACGGACCATACGTGTATCCGGCTATCAAGAAAATTAAATCTACAATTGTCTTACTATTTACGGCTTTGAAAATAAACACTAAAATAATAAATAATGCCGCGAAGCTCAAATGAATGATTTTTCTGAGTTTTGTTTTTTCTTCCTCTGTTTTATCATCTGAACGTTCAAAACCAAGTATATCGATACAAAAAGACGATGTTAAAGCCGTAATTGCTCCGTCAACCGAAGGAAATAAAGCAGAAATTAAACCGATTATAAATATGAGAAAAATACCTTTTGATAAATGGGACTGAATGATTGACGGAAAAACATCATCTGGAGCAAATTGCCACCCATTTTTGTTTGCATACAAGTACAAAAGTCCACCGAGGAACATAAATAAAGCATTTACAAGTAACAGAACAAAACTGAATGTTACCATGTTTTTTTGTGCGTCTTTAAGGGTTTTAACACTGATATTTTTTTGCATCATCTCTTGGTCGAGTCCGGTCATAGCAATTGTAATGAACGCACCACCTAAAACGTGTTTAAGAAAATAACTTTTTTTGTTGACATCGGTCTCCCAAAGTTTGGTCATTCCTTGTGCTTTCATGCTGCTCCAAATACTTCCCCAATCCATGTGCAATGCACTTTGAATGGCGAAAATACAAACCACAAGTGCCAAAAGCATGAATGTTGTTTGCAAAGTGTCGGTCCACACAATTGTTTTTACACCACCTTTCAAGGTATAGGCAATTATCATCAGCATAATGACAAAGGTTGTTAACCAAAACGGAATTCCAATTTCTTCGAAAACAAAGGTTTGCATTACGTTGATAACCAAATAAAGCCTCACTGTGGCACCAAGCGTTCGTGATAAAATAAAATACCCGGCTCCCCATTGATAG
>JBIIVA010000233.1:0-3360 GCA_044339705.1 Crocinitomicaceae bacterium | reverse complement strand
CAACGCCTTAAAACTTCTTTTAAATTAGTTTGAAATAAGGAGATAACAGGTCGCTTCTTATGTAAAAGTCGACGTTCTGCTTGGAGAGGCAGTTTTTTAGTTTGATAAGAGTTTTATAGTTTTTTAGTCGACACTTCTCAAGAATTTACATAAGAAGTCCCTGTTTCACTGAAAACCACTCTAACTTCTTAATTTACTACTAGTTAAAGGATTCTTGCAGGGATCCTTTATTTTTTTTTCAATTTGTAGAGCACCGGACGACTCGGACTAGCATCATTTTCGAAAGGAGCAACTTGCAACTCAAGGATATAATTTCCATCCTCGATTGCTGCATCTACATAGATTAATTCTGTAATAGTTTTAAAAAGATTTGGACTTGCTGGAACATTCCAAAATGCATGATGAAAAGCCAGAGCCCCCCCATCAGATTCACGGTCCACAGAAGGTAAATCAATCAAAAGATGTTGAATATTAAAATATTCAATTACGTTCATTACGGAATGATCTAAATAAGCCGGATTTGTGCTTGAATAATTCATGGATTTCTTTTGTAAATCATTCGGCAATGTTCTAATTATCAGTGCTTCGGAGAATTCATGATGGATTAAATCCTTCAAATGATTTTCAAAGATTATGTGATCCCCATTATCCAATTTATCAGGAATCACAGTTATCAATGTCGCTTTAAAAAAATAATTTTTTAAGTTTTGATTGATAGAATGAACCTCTTCCGTAATATGCCCGCAACACTCGGTGTGCGTTCCATGTCCATGTGGGTTAAAAAAAACATCTCGAAAATTAACCGCACCACCTTCAGCTACACTTCCTAAAAAGCCATTAGCTCGAACAGGTTCAAATCTTGGCGGATCGACATACCATGCAGTTAAATTTTCCTCACCATTCCTCAAACCGATTGAAATATCCAATGGCGAATTGGTATCTATAAAATGAACATCATCAACAAATAACCTCATAAACCAAAATTAACGAAAGATTCTCTATTCATACTTTGTTGTTGAAATTCTTTGACTCAATTCCGGTTTAGCGCTATGCAACCCGCTATATTTGCAGTATGGAACAAAAACAGGACAAACTAAAAGACATAATTTCTCACGCAAAAGAATACGGATTCATATTTCCATCATCTGAAATTTACGATGGATTAGCAGCAACCTATGATTACGGTCAATTAGGCTCTGAGTTAAAAAACAACATTAAAACTTATTGGTGGAAAGCCATGGTTCAAATGCATGAAAACATTGTTGGAATTGACGCTGCGATTTTCATGCATCCCACAACTTGGAAAGCCTCAGGGCATGTCGACGCGTTTAATGATCCGTTGATTGACAATAAGGATTCCAAAAAGCGATACAGGGCTGACGTTCTTATTGAAGAGCATATCGAAAAAATCAGGCAAAAAATAGAAAAAGAGGTTGAAAAAGGGAGAAATCGATTCGGAGCTGATTTTGATGAAACACAGTTTCGTGCAACCAACCCAAATGTCCTGCGAAATATTGAAAAAATCACTCAAATTGAGACTCGAATGAAGTCGGCCTTGGAGGAAAATGACTTAGAAGGAGTGCGTAACTTGATTCTCGACTTAGAAATTGTGTGTCCGATTTCAGGCTCTAAAAACTGGACCGAAGTTCGTCAATTCAACTTGATGTTCTCCACCGAATTAGGCTCGGTAGCAGGAGACGCGTCCACAATTTATCTTCGACCTGAAACAGCTCAAGGCATTTTTGTCAATTTCTTAAATGTTCAGAAATCGGGAAGAATGAAAATTCCTTTTGGAATAGCTCAAATTGGAAAGGCCTTTCGAAATGAAATTGTTGCAAGACAGTTTATTTTCCGTATGCGTGAATTCGAACAAATGGAGATGCAGTTTTTTGTTCGTCCCGGCGAAGAAATGAAATGGTATGAATATTGGAAACAGACACGAGAAAAATGGCATAAGAATTTGGGACTAGGAAATCAAAATTATCGTTTTCATGACCACATCAAGTTAGCTCACTATGCAAATGCCGCTTGTGATATTGAATTTAATTTCCCGATGGGGTTTAAAGAATTAGAGGGTATCCACTCGCGTACAGATTTTGATTTAAAACAACATGAGCAATTCTCAGGGAAAAAATTACAATTTTTCGATCCGGAAATAAATGAAAGTTATGTTCCGTTTGTTGTTGAAACTTCTGTTGGTTTAGACCGATTATTTTTAGCAGTTTTGTCATCGTCTTATCAAAATGAAAAGCTCGATGATGGTTCCGAGCGCATCGTTTTGAATATTCCGCCCGTTTTAGCACCTTACAAAGCAGCCATTTTACCTTTGGTTAAAAAGGATGGTCTTCCCGAGAAGGCTCGTGAAATTCAAAAATCTCTACAATTTGAATACAATGTGCAGTATGATGAGAAAGATGCCATTGGAAGACGCTATCGCCGACAAGATGCAATAGGAACACCCATCTGTATTACCGTTGATCACCAAACATTGGAAGACAATACAGTTACCATTCGAGACCGCGATACTATGCTTCAAGATCGGATTTCAATCAGTGAATTAGAAGATAGAATTGCCGAAAAAGCGAGTTGGAGAAAAATATTAATCGATTTGGAAAAAAATTAGTTTATTGCAAACCAAAGTTCGATATAGCCCGATTATTTGCATCGTTTTAAACGTTCAGTTCGCTTTTGGACAAATGATAAACAACCTTCCGGGTGATGCTTTTACGGACAAACCATTTTTTGATAGAGATTTTATAAAACGGAATCAAATCAAATCGCTCGAAGGAAATTATTCCAGAAAAAAGGATGGAGATGTTGTGAGAGCAACGAATGATGTTTTTAAATATAGTTTTGATACCATTGGAAACTTAATCTCAACGTTTCAAGTTCGATCAGATATTGGAAAAAAAGATACCTCGGTAAACTACTATTTATACGATCAAAAAAATAGACTGATTATTCACAGAAAAACCGAACATGGGGGTTTAACCGCCTATCACTATGAGTACGATAGTTTGAATCGAATTATATCAATCGAACAAAAAAGAGACATTGTGAACTTGAAAGGAGAAGTTTTAAGCAGTATTTCCATCAACAAGGAAACCATTAAATATTTCAAAATTGAAGGAGGGTATAAAAAAGTTACCTACAATAATTATGGCTTACCATACATGGATGAATTTGAAACTTGGCATACCGATGGTTATAAATTGGAGGAAACTCAAAAATACAGAATGGGCTCAACGGAGTATAAAAAGAAGTTTTTGTACAACGACAAGGGCTTACTTTCCTCATGGTGCATCTATTACAACAATTCCGAAAAGCCCGTCAAAGAGGTTCAGTTCAAATATGATACTT
>JBIIVA010000001.1:0-56944 GCA_044339705.1 Crocinitomicaceae bacterium | reverse complement strand
CTTATGGAAACGTGATCGAAAAAATGCATTACATTGAGGGCAAATTTATTGGGGAATTACAAATAATTTATGATACAAAAACGCAACTTTTGGGGTCAACGATTGAAAAACAAGCAGGTAGTGATTTACTTCTCATTTTGCGTTTCAAAGAAATTCAATTTTTTAGGTAACATCGATTAACAAAACTTTAACAGATTCTTATTTAATTATAAATCAGTTATTTAAGCGGGTAAATCATGTGTTTGTATTCAAATTTGTTAATTTTATGAACTTAAAAAAAAATATTGGCACAATATTCGAAAATCAATCGAAAAAATACGAAATGAAAAACATATACCTTACCTTTTTTCTTTTTTGTTCAATAACTATTTATGGGCAGAAAGTTGATTATGATAACTCTTCAAAGTGGTTTTGGGGTTTAAACCTAGGCGGGACATGGCAAACTACAGATGTTTCAAATAAAACTTCAGTCGGATGGGGAATAATTGTCGGAAAGTCATTCAACTATAATTATGGAAAACCTTTTTCCTTCGATTTACGAGGACGATATTTGAACGGAAATTGGTATGGGCAAGACACGGATTCAACAATACTAACAGGTTTATCCGAAGGCGCAAATGCACTATACAACTACCAAAATGGACTTGGTTATACCTATCATAATTTCAAATCGAACGTGCATCGTTTTGCATTAGAACTTGCTATTCACTTAAATGCACTTACGGAAAAAACAGGCTTGGATCCATACATTTTTGGAGGAGTTGGTTTAACATGGAATAGAACTTACGGAAACCTTACGGATTCATCTAATATTCTTTCAGGGCCTACACAGTATAATTATCAACCGAATGGAATTAACACAATTAATTTTGATAATTCCTATGAAACAGCTCTTGATGGTTACTCTAAATATCGCGTAAATTTTATGCCTAGCCTCGGTTTTGGATTGGGATATCATATTGGTAAAAGAACTACACTTGGTTTTGAACACAAAACGACATTTACTTTAAAAGATAATTTTGACGCCGTTCAAAGTTCCATTCCTCGCTCTAAAAATGATCTCTATCATTACACCTCTCTCTATTTGAGGTTTCGATTGAGAGGAAGCGGCAGCTCAGGGGGATCAACATCAAACAATAATGTGGATAATACTTCGTCAAATTGTCCAGTTCCGGTAATTAGCATTTTATCTCAAAACAATACCACGATTAATCAAGCATCTGTTCAGGTAAAAGCGAAAATTACAGAGGTCAGTTCCAGTAATTCCATCTCCTTAATTGCTGCCAATAACCAAAGTTTTCCTTTCATTTATAATTCAGTAACAAAAAACTTCGAGGCAACTGTAACTCTTACTCCAGGAGCAAATACTTTCAGGATTACAGCAACAAATAATTGCGGAAGTGATTCAGAAACAATAACATTAAATTATGTCAATTGTAATCTGCCATCGGGCAACTTTACAAATCCAATGAATAGTCAAGTTTCGGTTACAAATCCAAATTATTCAATTAGCGCATTGGTTGTTGGGGTTCAAAATGCTTCGAACCTGGCGATATATCAGAATGGCAACAAATTAAACAACCCGAGCTACAATATCAATTCCGGAGTGGTTCAAGCAAACGTTATTTTACAACCGGGAGTGAATACATTCAAAATGGACTTAACAAATTCATGCGGATCTAGTAATATTAGCACATCAGTTAACTACAATAATTGTATTTCACCAAATATCCAATTTACCTCTCCAAGTGCTTCCGGATCAACAGTCAATACCAGCAGTTATACGATTAATGCAAAAGTTTCAAACCTTTCTTCTGGGTCTTTGATTGTCACAGTGAATGGCGTCAATATTACAAATTTTACAAACAACAACGTCGAGCTTCAAATCCCCGTGAATCTGAACAATGGAAACAATACAATTACAATTCGTGCAACAAACAATTGTGGTACTGATAGCGAAACTACAACGCTTAATTATCAAAGATGTAATGCGCCTTTGATTTCGGTAAGTCAACCCGTTATGAACTCTATTGCAAATGTCCCAACATCCTATTTAAAGGCAAAAGTTGAAAATGTTGGAAGTAAACAAGATATTCAGATCCTACTAAATAATATCAATGTACCTGTTTTCAATTTCAATACCGCAACAAAAATGGTTGATGCAACACTGAATTTATTGCAAGGAAATAATACCATTACCATTTCTTCTTCAAACACGTGTGGGTCTGATATTGAAACAATTATAGTTGCCTATGATAATTGCAAAGCGCCAGTTGTGGACATTACGAATGTAACAAACCAAACAGTAATCCTGAGCGCATATACCCTAAATGCAACCATTCAAAATATGCCTGCATCAGACGGTTTAGTTCTGACACAAAATGGCTTGCCGATAAATTATACATTCTTAAATGGTTTATTGAGTAGCTCGGTATCATTAATCCCGGGCACAAATACGTTCAAACTTTCTGCAACAAGGACTTGCGGAAATTCATCCGAGACGATAGTTGTCAATTATAATGATTGTATTTCACCAACAGTCAACATAATTAACCCTGCTGCATCCGGTGTAACTGTAAATAATACTAGTTTCAATTTCAAAGCATTTACCAATAATATTTCGAATAACCAACAAGTAAGCTTCAAATTCAATGGTTTGAATCATCCATTTACATTCTATAATGGTCAAATAGAAGCAACTGTAAATTTAATCAATGGCAATAATGCCTTTTCGGTCACAGTTACTAATTTATGTGGAACAGAGACTAAAAATAGTTCGATTAACCTTGTCAATTGTTTTCCTCCAGAAATAGTTTCTGTAAACCCAAATAATAATAGCGCTACCGTTACGTCAGCAACTTTCAATTATCAAGCAACCATTACAGGCGTTAGTAATGCGAATGCAATCACTTTTAAGCAAAACGGTCAAATCAAACCATTCACTTTCTCGAATGGAACCTTAAATTCAAGCTTGAGCTTAATTTCAGGAAATAATAACGTCACCGTTTCAGTTACGAATGATTGTGGGGTGGATATTGAGGCAGTAATAGTTAATTATGACAATTGTGCTCCTCCTATTATTTCTTTTACAAACCCAACACAATTAAACCTAACAACAAGCAATAGTCTATTTAATATCACAGCTCAACTATCAAATTCTATGAGTCAAGGAATCACGTTAACTCAAAATGGCATCACAAAAGAGTTTTCCTTCAGTAACAGTAATTTTAGTGCTTCATTAAATCTAATTCCAGGAAACAATACCATCGCTATTTCGACTCACAATTCATGCGGAAATGACATTAAGTTTATTAATGTTACATACAATAATTGTGCTGCTCCAGTTGTGGTTATTACTGAACCAAATATTTCTGGAAACACGGTAAACACGTCTGCATTCAACTTCCAGGCAAGCGTTCAAAATATGCCAAATTTACAAGGTATTGTTTTAACACATAATGGCAACACTATCACAGGGGTAACATTTAATAATGGCGTTTTGATGGCCCCTGTTAATCTTTCACAAGGATTAAATACGTTTTCAATTTCAGCTAACAATGCCTGCGGGAATGCTACTCAAACTACCACAGTTAATTACAACAATTGCACAGCACCAGTTTTAACAATGAACAATCCATCCGTTGGAAATTCTACAGTCAATTCTCCGAATTATAATCTTAATTTGAGTGCCACAAACATTTCAAGTTCTCAAGAGTTAATTGTCACTCATAACGGCGGACAATTATCAAACGTTATTTTTTCAAATGGTCAGATTACCGCAAATGTGACCTTGTCTGCTGGTGCCAATAGCTTTTACGTAAATGCTAGTAATGGCTGTGGAAGTGATACAAAAACTTTTACTGTAAATTACGACAATTGTATTCCACCAGTGGTAACAATTATTAACTCCAATAACCCTAACCAACCGATAATCAACGCCAATTATCAATTTAGTGCAACAGTTCAACACATTAATTCAACCCAGGGAATTCAATTAAAATTAAATGGAAATATAATTCAGAATATTATCTTCTCTGGAAATGAGCTGACAGCTAACGTTGTTCTAAGTCCTGGTTCTAATATTTTTATACTTGATGTTCAAAATAATTGTGGATCAGACAATGAAACTTTCATTGTAAATTATGAAAACTGCAGCACCCCTGTAATCCATGTAAACACTACACCAATATCAGGAACAACCACAAATAATTCCCAGCTCAGTTTTGTTGCACAAGTATTGAATTACAATTCAAATACAATCGTCAATTTATCATTGAATGGTCTTCCGGTAAACACATTTTCAAATGTAAATGGCTCGATTTCATTCTTGGTTAATTTAACCTTGGGAACTAATAACATTTCGATTTCTGTGCTGAATGCCTGCGGACGTGATGCTGCAAACTATTTAATAAATTATCAATTAGCAAGTAATTCCGGTTCAAATTCAATTAATGGGAACGGAAATAATGCAGATGGTGTGGATTCTTCAAATCCAGGTCAAGGTTCAGGCGGCCCGAATGGTCAAACCGATACGAACAACGGCTCCAATACACCAACCAATAATCAAAACAATGGAAATAGTAACTTGACTCCTAAAAAGAATGGAACGACAAAAGCAACCCAAAATGCGAATAAAAGCTCTGTGAATAAACAGACTCCGACCAACAATACCAATAAAAATGCGGTTAAAACTGAAAGCAAAAAAGAAACACCAAAGGAAACCCCTAAGAAAAATACATCTGACACATTAAAAAACAACAATTTAACTCCTTTGACCAACCCTACGATTAAACAAAACAAACCTAATAACAAGGGAGGCGGTAAGTAAGCCTCCTTTTTCAATCATTTTGGTTTTCATTTTTGCACTTTTCTTTCTATCTTCGCGATCTCAAAATTAAATTATGGCCATAATAGGAAAGATTCGAAATAATTCAATGATTATTGTTATCGCATTTGTAATTGTTGGAATTGCGATGCTTTATGAATCATTCAAAACTGCAAACCCCAATTTTTCTTTATTTGGAGATAACACGGAGTATGGAATCGGTACTGTTTATGGCGAAAAAATAGATGCCAATAAATACAGCCAAATAAGCGCACGAGTGCAAGATCAAGATCGAATGCAAGCGCAACAACAACAAAAAGAATTTAGTGAAAGAGAAATCGAATCTTCCAACGATAAATCATGGAACTTCATGGTGGATTCAGTTATTTTAGCAAAAGAATATAATGAATTAGGAATCAGTGTTTCTGATCGCGAATTCAATGCTTATTTGATGGCTACTGATGGTTTCTCAGTTTTGCAAGATCTTTCTCAGTTTTTCACCGATTCACTTACGGGTACAATTACTGAACAGTCGACAATTAATGGAAGGCAAAAACTGCAAGCTACTTTGACACAACTCAAAACAAACAAAGATCCTCAAGCTGTGCAGCAATGGAATAGTACCAAGCAATATTACACAGATAGACGAAAACAAGAAAAGTATTTCAGTTTGTTAAGTCAAGGAGTCTATGTAACTAAACTTGAAGCAGAAAATGAATACCGAGCTAATAATGAAAAGAAAAATATCTCTTTTGTTGTTCGTCGTTATTCTGAAATCAACGATGCTGACATTAAAATCAAAGACGATGAGTTGAAAGCTTATTATGATGAACATAAGTATGACTCAAAATATGCTATTCGTTCGTCTAGTCGTGAAGTTAGGATGTTTGACGTGGTCATTGCACCATCCCGCCAAGACTCTTTAATGAGCAAGCGTTTAATGAACAAAATAAAAACCGACTTTCAAAAATCAGCGAACGACTCGATTTTTGTTATGAAAAACAGCTACAATAAAATTTATTTCGGTGATAAACGCGCCACCGCAGTTCCCGAAGGAAATGAAAAGGCAAATCGTTTTCAAACTTACCCGATAGCTTTAGATAGCATTTTCAAGAAATCAAATGTTGGACAAATTGTTGGGCCGTATTACTCAGGAGAAAATGTGTTTGTTTCAAAAGTAATTGGATTCACTCCGGCAAAGTTATCTGCACGACACATTTTAATTGCAGCTGACAAATCAAAGGACGCAAAGCAAATCGAAATAAAAAAGAAAACCGCTGATAGTTTGTTAAAGCTTATCAACAAAGACAATTTTGGAACTTTCGTAGAAAAATTCTCAGAAGACCCTGGATCAAAAACTAACGGAGGAAAATATGAAAATTTCTTGGAGGGTGAAATGGTTAAAGAATTCAGTGATTTCTGTGCAACCCAACCAATAGGAAAAATAGGTGTCGTAAAAACCGATTTCGGATTTCATATTATTGAAGTTTTAGATCGCTCTGCAGACAAATTACCACTATTGGTTTCTGTTTCTCAACCTTTCAAAGCTTCTGAGGCAACCATATCCAGTAAAGAGAGTGAGGTTACTCAAATCTTATATAAATTAGATCGAAAAATTTCAAAAGAAGAAGATCCACTCAAAAAAGTAGCACTTTTTGATACAATTGTGACGCAAGCAAAAAAATTCCCTCGACCAATTCAGATTGAAGATAATAGCCCGAAAGTTTATGGGTTTACCACCACTCTTGCATCTGATAAAATTTTAGAGTTGGCCTATGGACTAAATGTTGAAGTGGGGACACTTACTTCCTATCCAATAAAAGATAAAGACAAATATATTATTGCCATGGTATCCTCAATTAAAGAGAAAGGTGAGCCAAAATTCGAGGATGTCAAAGCACAAATGGAACGTGATTTAATGGAAGAGAAAAAAGCGAAACGACTAATCAATCAAATGGCAAAAAGTAAGAGTTTGGAGAAATTAGCAAAAGCAGGAAATACGGCAGTAATGACCGCTGATGTTACCTTTGGAACCCCTCAAATCAACAATGCCGGATATGAACCAGAAATTATCGGAGCTCTTTTTTCGGCAATCAAAGATAAAAAGAGAACACTGCCACTAAAAGGGAAGAATGGGGTTTACGTTATAGTCGTAAACAAAACAATAAAAGCTCCGACGGCTAATACAACTGTTGAAAGAGACCAACTGTTGAATGCAATGAAGGGATCTGTTCAATCTCAAGCATTATCAGCTTTGAGAAAAAAGGCTGATATTGTTGACAATCGCAAGCTATTCGATTTACGAGTAAGACTTTAAGCTTTTTTCATGCTAAAATCAGAGATTCGCAAAGCGTTTAAAGAACGTCGTAAGTACGTTGCTCCATTTGAACTAAACCGAATTTCAGAGGTATGTACAAAAATTGTACTAGAACGTTTCGATTTTCAGGGTAAAATCGTTAGCGTATTTTTACCTATTGAAAAACAGAAAGAGATCAACACCTATGAACTAGTAGAGGAAATAATGCTAAGAGGCGGGACAATCGCGCTATCACGTTCTAATTTCGATGATCATTCCTTAATACATTACAAGTATGAGAAAACTTCTCAACTTGAGGTAAATTCTTTTGGGATCCCAGAGCCAAAATTTGGAGAAGAAATTCCAGAAGTAATGTTAGACTATGTATTCGTGCCATTACTTGCAATTAACAATAGAGGGCATCGGGTTGGATACGGAAAGGGCTTTTATGATAAACTTCTCTCCAAATGCAAGCCTAATTGCATATTTATTGGATTAAATATTTTTGACGAATTTGTTGTGATCGATGATATAAATTCGGATGATGTGGCGTTACATTACTGCATTACCCCTAATGGGTTTTATGATTTCCGATAAAAAATAAAGGAAAACTCCATCTGCTTGCCATTTTTTTTGATTTCAATAAATCTTGTTGCATTCTTTTTAACTAAAACAATTTTATTCTGAATGGCAATTTTGGTGACCTCAGTAATTTTGGTCAATTTGGTCATTTTTTGGAAGCGTTGATATCAACAAGAATCGCATCTGCTTCGATTTACCTAATCAAGGTTACATGTCCTGAAACAATTTGACGCTCATCTCTATTGGGATTTTTAAACGTTATTTTATAGGTATAAATCCCCTGTTGCACACTTCGACCAAAATTACCATATGAGCCATCCCAACCAATATTAGCATTTCGGGATTCAAAAATTAATTCTCCCCAACGGTTGTATATTAACATTTCAAAATTAAACGGATCGTAACCAAATGTAAAAATTGGTTTAAAGACTTGATTAAACCCATCTCCGTCAGGTGTAAATGAGTTTGGAATATAAAAAACGGATTCCGGATCAAAAGGAATATTCAAAGAATAATCATCCGAACAACCATTCTCAGTATAGGCAGTCAAAGTAACCGTATAACCATTTTCGGTATTATAAAATGTGTGCATTGCGTTTGAGTCTAAACTAGAACTCCCATTACCAAAATTCCAATTGTAAGAGACTGTATTTTCACTCGATTGATTTGTAAAGTTGATTGTTTCAGCTTCAGCACTGAACGAGAAGGGACTTGCTGAAAACAATGCAAAAGGTAACTCGTCTAAACAAATTGCTGCTGAATCAGTGACAATTACATTGCAACCATTATTTAGAGTTCCATTTGCCGAAATTATGTAACATCCCGGACTTGTAAACTGAAACGAAAAACTTGGACTTGTTGATGCTTGTGCACTGTTAATGAACCAAGTAATATTTGTAAAATTGCCATCGGAAGATACTGTTCCTGTAGTTGGAATACAAGCACTTGGAGAACTCACATTGATGTTAATTGTTGGATTAACTATCTCTGTCAGGACAAAATTAGCCGATGTTGACGAACAAATTCCATTATTCACAACCACATTGTAAACACCGGGACCATTAGCTGTGTAAGAACTTGCAGTTGCTCCAGGAATATTAACCCCGTTTAATTGCCATTGATAACTCACACCATTTGTTGCTGTTAAAACCAACGTACCTCCCGGGCAAATTTGTGTACTTCCACCTGTTCCACTTACTGTTGGATTAAAAAGAGTTAATACAAATACCGCGGAAGAATTAGAACATGAACCATTAAATGCAGTGACTGTGTAATTTCCACCTTGCGATGCAACGAACGTTGAGTTTGTTGCTCCAGATATGTCAACGCCATTTAACTGCCATTGATAAGAAGTTCCACCGGTTGCACTCAAATTAATCGTTTGACCCGTACATATTACATTGTTGCCTCCCGATGAGGAAATTACAGGATTCTGAGGCACATTGATTGTAATTTGAACTGATTGAGCACAAAATTGAGGATTTGGCGTAAATGTATAGGTTGTAGTTTGACTGGTATTAATAGTTGCAGGAGACCAATTTCCAGTTATCCCTTCATTCGATGTGGTTGGTAAACTTGGTGCACTAGCATTTTGACAAACAATAGTTGGTATTCCATTAAAAGTTGGAGAAATTGAATTCGAAAGAATAATTACAATGCGACCATTCTGACCCTGATTTCCTGAATTATCTTGATTGGATCCTCCTCTTCCTCCACCACCACCATACAAACTCTGATTGAGTGAGTTTGTCCAGTTGCCTGCAGCTGTAGTTGCATTACCACCTGTTCCACCACTAGATCCCGCATCGCTACTCACGCTGATTGCCGTAGGTAGAATATAGGATGATCCACCGCCACCGCCACCGCTATTATTACCTCCGGTAGCACCTCCTTCTCCACCATAATATCCGCTACCGCCGCCACCGCCGCCATAAGTCTGATTTCCTATGTCTTCTCCATCACCTCCTATAAACTGTGTGCCGTCTGCTCCACCCGTGCAACTTTGAGGGGCAGTTGGTGTTCCTCCGCAACCTCCGGCTCCTGTTGAGCAACCACTACGATCTCCTCCACGCGTTCCATTTCCGTTTAATGCACCACCACCACCACCACAATACCTCGTTCCATCTCCTCCACTTGAACCACTTCCGGCTCCACCACCGCCACCCGCTGCGGTTGCCCATTCTGCTGTTCCTAATCGAATAGCACTGCGACCACCGCCGCCACCGCCGCCACGATTTTCACTTCTTCCTCGACCACCACCGCCATAAACTGACGTCATTTGATAATTCCCTCCGCCAGAAACACTGCCTTTACTTCCCCCACCACCAACCATTACCGTTAATGTTTGACCAGGGGTAACACCGACACTGCCTCGAACAAAGGCTCCACCGCCGCCATTTCCTCCATCCGTATTATCTCCCGATCCGCCTCCTGCTCCCCATAACAAAACATCGATACACGTTACCCCGGCTGGTACATCAAAAGTTTGATCTCCTCCCGTATAATCATAGATAATCGTATCTGAACCACAACCTGTTGGATCTGTATTCAATACAAAATTGTTCGAAGTGAGCTGGCAGCTTCCATAATCTACAGTAACGGAATATGAACCCGATTGGGTGGCTGGGTATGTTTGTGAAGTAGCACCCGGAATTGCATTTCCATTTTGAAACCATTGGTAACTCGAGCCACTGGCGACATTCAGAACCACTGTGCCTCCTGGACATATCGTATTTACTCCATTGCTTGTGCTGATTGTAGCATCTAATCCTCCAGTGATCGTCACTTGCGCTGTATTCGCACAACTCGACCCGCTTGGCGTAAAAGTATACGTTGTTGTTTGAGCTGTATTTATGGTTGCCGGTGACCATGTGCCAGTTATCCCCTCATTGGATGTTGTTGGTAAACTCGGAACAGGGTTTCCAGGACATACTGCATTTGGTATACCACTGAATGTGGGCGTAGTTTGATTTGCCACAATCAATACAATTCGACCGTTTTGTCCGGCATTTCCTGTATTCCCTGAACCAGATCCGCTTCTTGCACCGCCTCGTCCGTAGGCTCCTAAGTTCAACGGATCATTTTGATTTCCAGCATTGTTTGTGTTGCCTGAAGCTGAATTTAATTGAGTTCCGGAGAAAAATGAGGAACCACCACCACCACCGCCACTGTTGTTTCCTCCGCTTGCGCCACCTTGTCCACCGGCATAACCGCCGCCGCCGCCGCCGCCGCCATAAGTAAATCCTCCGCTTTCTCCATTTCCTCCTTGATAACCATTTGCAAAAGTTGAAGATGGAATTAAACAATTATTATTTGTTCCATTGGCATTTCCACCACAACCTCCCGCACCCGTAGCACAACCATTTCGTTCTCCTCCTCTTGTGCCATTTTGACCAACTTGAGCACCAACGCCACCACAATAATTTGTCCCGTTACCACTTGATGATCCACTTCCTGCTCCACCACCACCACCACCTGCTATTGCTAGAGGATTAGTTCCTAAAAAAATTGCACTAAATCCACCACCGTTTCCACCTCCACGTGCTTGTCTGCGTCCAACACCACCATTCGGAAAGGCACTAGAACCATTTGCAGCGTTGCCACCTGTTGTCCCAGCGGCTCCACCACCTCCCACTCTAATTGTCAAAACCTGACCAGGAGTAACATTCAATCTACCACCCACAAAAGCTGCTCCGCCCCCATATCCTCCATTTGAGTTATCAGCAGAACCTCCGCCGCCGCCCCACATCTTAACATCCAAACAAGTAACACCTGCAGGAACGGTAAATGACTGATCTCCTCCAGTAAAATCAAAAATAAATTGTTGACTAAAAATGGAACCGCAAATGAAACAGTTTATAAACAGGATGTATAGAACTATTTTGCGAAACATATACTTTCTGAACTATTGAAAATTTCCCTAGTTAAACGATTAAAATGAAAAAAACGTTGCCTTAACTACAAATTAAATAACACAATCATTTAAAATTAGGTATTAAAGTTCAAAGTAGATTCAAAAAAAAAATGTCTTCGATTGAATCGAATTGGAAAAGACATTATTTCACAGCGTGTCGAACTATTTCCGTTGATTTTGTTCCATTTAAGATTCGAATGAAATAAACTCCGGGAGCTAATTCTTCATTCACCACAAACATATTAATTCCGTCTTTTAATTCGATAGTTGAGTTATATACTTGTGAGCCTTTTGAGTCGGTAATGTTTAAAATTAAAGTACCAACGAGGTCTTTATTGTTCACAATTACTTGGAATGCAGAACCAGAGGGATTCGGAAAACTGGAGAAATATCCTTTTACGGTCTCTTCGCATGCAACGTTGATTGGCCCGTACCCGGTTGCCTTTCCATCAACATCAAATTGAATCAACCGGTAGTAGTTATTGCCTGCGTTCGTTGCGTTGTCTGAGAGCTGATAAATCAACGTTTGGTTGCTGTTACCTGCTGCTTGCAAAGAACCTAGTAACTGCCAATTGAACCCATCGCGAGATTCTTCAATGTCAAAATGGGATGAATTATGCTCGGATGCCGTAATCCACTCTAAATTGATTAGTTCTTCGTTGCAAGTTCCTGTAAATGAAATTAGCTCTACAGGTAAAGGTTGGGTTCCTCCTGCCCCTCCAAATTCACTGAAACTCGTTAAACCATTCCAAGTGAGTGTTCCAGTTGTTTGATCTGGCGGAACGGAACTACTCCCGAATGGTGTTGCCGATTCAGTTCCTTGAGAGATACCATCTTCGAGAAGTGAATTTGACGGTTTGTACCAAACACCGTTACTTAATTTACAAGGAGAAATCGTTTCGGTCGCACTTCCTGAATAATCTCCTACGCCGAAGGAAAATGAGATATTATAGCTTGGATTTGTAATTCCTGTAGGCTCAACAAACCATGACCGATTGATTTTTGCAGCCATGTTTGGATTCATTCCAGTTACTGCTGAACCATTCGTATAAACTTCAATAGTAGCGTTGCTCAATGTTCCTGAATTAAGCGTAACAGAAACAGGCGTATATTTGTTAGGATCCCCAATGGGAAAAGAATAGGTTGCGTTGCCACTCAAACGATGAACCAGTTTTCCTATTGTCGTACCATTCTTGTATGCAACTATATAGTTCGAAGAATTAGCTCCAGTTATGGTGCCTAGTGATGTAGCTGTTCCGAGTGTTAAGGTATTTCCGTTTAAATTTAATTTTCCCGAACTCAGATTGACATTTCCACCAATACTTATTGATCGAGATAAAGTGACCCCTGCAGGATTCGAAATTGTGAGTTTCTGAATTTCCATTGGATAATTACCTGCCATACCTGCTACGCTTGTGCCATCATAGATAAACTCGGCATTGCCCACAATTGGGTCGTCACTGGCATTATTAACGATGTTTAAATCCCATAAATTGAGCTTTGTATTATCATCCGTTACAAGTTTCAAATCGGAACCAGAAAGTACCATACTACCTGTTTGTGCAATAGCACTATACATGCAAGTATATGAAAGTATTGAAAAAATGATATGTAAAAGGTACTTTTTCATTCTAGTTGAAATCTATTTGTTTGCCTCATCAATAACCAGTTTTGTTGCATCACAAGCCGGTAATGAAAAATAGGTTAACTTAATATCTATGATTTGTAAATAACCTTGCTTAAGGGCAACTGATTCAACTGCCTTATTTATTTTATCATTCATGGGTTGAAGGAGTGTAGTCTCTTTCTGAAACAATTTTTTTTCTGCATCTTTACTGAAACTTTTGAGCTCTTCATCCATTTTTTGCAATTCAACTATTTTTTCTTGTTTTTGTTGATCTGAGTATGTTTTCTCTTTTTCTTGGTAATCTGCAACTTTTGTGTCTAGTTCTGGCTTCTTAAATTCTTACTCCGACTGCAATTGTTTTTGAAAGTCCTCAAGTATTTTTACTTGTGTAGGATATTCTTTCAATTTCACCATAACTGAATCACGCTGAATGGTGGCAATTTGACAGGTAGTTGATTTAGTTTCTATTTTCTTTTGGGAGAAAGCTTTTTGACAAAACATAAACAAAACGCTTATAAACAAAAATTTTGTTTTTGATAACTTATTATTTTGCAAACTATTTATTTTTAATTTTTTTATCATTAGTTACTAAAACCCTAAATTCTCACGTTATCAACAGATAACACTTGTTACTCGGTAAGTTTTTTAACTCTAAAATAAACTTTTACCTTTTCGACTTTCATCTTTGATCTTTAAACTCTTCACACATTACGATCGTTCCTCGGTCAGTAACTTAGGCTCTCACTCTCTAGCCGGCTTTGATATTGTCTTTGCAGGTGGGGACACCAACCAATAAAGGATTTATGGCGCGAATTTGAAGCATCTACATTTACATTCTGCATTAAATCCACTTTGCCCTGATTGGTATTGAATAGTCCATGTTGATCCACTTGTACCAATGAAACACCTTTCGCCAGCTCCCTGTGCGCTATTCCACTTACCTGCAACCTGTGTTAAAAAACAGAAACTATTTGAAGTAGTATAACCTGTGCAGGTTGTCGATGCTGCTGTTGTTCCAGAACCACTAACTGTGAATTCAGCTGTTGTCAGAAAAGGACTACCTGAAGTGGTAAGTAATCCATTGGCATCAGCAAATACAGCTCTAGTTCCTGTACCAGCTAATCCTTGTATTTGTAATGTTGTTGCTTGGCTTTGATTATCTCCTATAACCAACCTCCTTTGTCCTGACCTAGCTCCACTACCACCACCCGCCAATCGAATAAATGCTTCTGCTTCACCTGCATTATGAAAGGAAATGGAAGCTTGTCTCCCCGTAGAGTTTGAGGCCTCTGCAATGGCAATGGTCTCATCACTTCCACAGCATTCTGTTTGATTATCTCTCGAGAACAAACTCTTGCCAACGACATTTAATCTTGCACCTGGCGAAGCGGTTCCTATTCCTACATTTCCACTTATTCTATTCATATTAAGACCCCAATCGTTTAAACCAACTCCATATAATCCAACAGTATTATCATCCCTTGTTCCAAAAAATCCAATAACCCCAGAGTTTGTCGAATTCTGAAACCAAACACCAGCTGTACCACTTGTCCCTGAGCGTAATTGTATGCGATCTGCAACGTCCAAAACATAACTAGGGCTGCTTACACCAATCCCTACATTTCTATTTCCTAGAACTGTTAAAGCAGGAGTATAGGATTGAGCACTTCCACTCCAATATGATGCTACTTCAAATATTTTAGATTCTGCTCCTCCCCATCTGGTTGCAACTGATAATCCATGACGTGCATCATTACCGTCTTGATTATTTTCAATTATTGCAGCCCAATTACCTGTGGGTTTAGTTGGAGTGGTATTTGCAGTAGGGTGAATTACATTTAATGTTGCCCCGGGGGATGTTGTTCCAATACCAACACGGTTATTTGTTCCATCAATAAACATTTGCGTAGTACCAGTACTCATCAAACTACCTGAATTTGTAAAGCCTGTTTTAAAATAAATATTCCGCGTACTTTCAGTTCCCATATAAAGTCCATTACCATCAGTTGATAATGCAGCGGTATTGTTTCCAGCATCTTCCAAAATCAAATGAGGTGCATCTGTTTTTCTCAAATGCAAAACTGCATTGGAATTATAATAACCGCCTGATGATAATTCTCCGATTATCGCGCCGCCACGAACATCAAACTTGGCTTGCGGCGTTGCTGCATTAGGAACCCCAACCCCTACATTACCGTTTGATTCAATTGTAAAATTTGGTGTCGAACCTATGTTGCTGACATTAGCATCACTAAAAAACTTAATGGGAGCCTGATTTGTAACCATACGTAACCAACTGCCATTGGACAATGAATAGAGTCCTAAATCACTTGTTCCAGTCATTGCTGCAGTTGAAATTGTTCCACCAGTTACGACTAATTGTCCACCAATGGTACCATTTCCAGATATATTGAAATTAGAACTAGTTTGTTGGGCAGTTCCATTTTGAATATAACTCGTGCTACCCGAAGCCGCTGCTGCATCCGTAATTCCATAGCCTGCCAAGGTTGTGGGACGTGAGGTGATTTTGCTCCAACTAACATCCGCTACATCGGCATCATTAATTTGAGCAAAACTAAGTGTTCCAGAGGAACGCTTCAAAACGCGGTTGTCAGCTGTTGCAGTGATATCAGCAACGTTACCAGTTGTGTTTGCGCTCCTACCTACAACAGATACCCCAGCACTTTGCCGAAACTTAGAATCGGAAACGGCATTAATTGAAATAGTCGGGTTTGGATAAGATCCCGATAAATCTCCTCCGGCAGAACCTCCAGGAACAACACCACTTATTGTTGTATTACCGGCAGACGTCAATCTTCCTTGAGCATCAACCGTAAAAGTTCCAACTGAAGTTGCTGAGCCATAAGAACCGGCCGTAACAGCTGTGTTTGCTAATGAAATGGTATTTGTACTTCTGCTTAGAGGTGCGTTGAAAATTAATGCATTTTCTTTTCCGTTGAACGTACTCCAATCAGTCGAGGACAAAGCACCTCTATTTGTGGCTGATGCCGTTGGTACATTTAATGTGATCACTGGGGTTGTAGTTCCTGTAGCCACTGATGAATTTAGATCAGTACCAGTAGTACCTAGAGTTAATGCTGCAACACTTGTTACGGTTCCACCACTTGAAGGACTTGAATTCGTGATGGTAAAATTCGGATATGTTCCACTAACAGAAATTCCCGTTCCTGCAGTTAGGGCAACCGTTTGATCCGGTGCTGTGTTGGTAATGGTATTTGAAGAAATACTGATTCCTGTTCCAGCTGTGTAGGAAGCATTCGATGATGTAGCTGTACGCTCCCAAGTACTACCTGTATAAAAATAAAACCCAGGTGTATTATCCGTCTGATAAATCATCAAACCTGTTGCTGGCGAATTAATTGCATTACGCTGCGACTGTGTCATACGTGGAATCAAAAGTCCTTTTGTAGTAGAACTTACATCCAAAATGGATGATGCATCTGCCGAAGAACCACTGTTATTGATCCCTAAGGATTGACCTAATGCATCCGTGGAGGCAATAATTAATTCCGAAATTACTAAGAAGAAAAGTAACTTTTTCATGTCTTAATTTTAAAATAGTTTAAACAAATTAAATTTACGCTTCTTAAAACTTATGTTCTTTCAAAATGAATATTTAGCTTATGTAGATTAATATTTATAGCTTTTCAACAAACACTACATACAAGTAATAAAAAGTCATTTTGTGTTAATTTTCAAACTTTTTATTCTAAAAATACATTAATGTGGCGCTGACGTAACTGTAGTATAAAAGAAGGTTGTGAGCGCACTTTTTTGATTGTTCAAATATATAAACAATGGATTTATTTCCAAAAATATTTTACAATTTTTGAAACGTTCGGCTTAACCAAAAATATCCCATTTAGCCATTTACAAAACAATTAATATCCCAACTCTTCAGTATCTACCAATGAAGAAAGATTATTAATAATATCCTCGAAGCGTTGCTTGATGCGTTTCTTGTCATCTGCTTGTCCGAAAGCTTTAGCCTCCTCTAATTGAGCGATTTCCATATCGAGTTCATTTACTTTTTCTCTGTATGAATTCATGTTGTAATCAATAATTCTCGATAAATACATCTTAACAGTAGAGCCACCTTTTTCATTAACATAGCTGTAAATACTATGTGATTTCTCAATTAAATCAATATCCATTCGCATAATATAAACTGCGTATGCAATGACCATGCGAAGCTCATCATACCCCTTCAATTTTCCCTCTTTGATGTGTTTTTCAAAGAATGCATTTTCTTGGGCTTCTCCTTTTTGACCATATACTTCGGCTAATGCCACGTTTAAGCTTAAATTGTTTTCTTTTTCAAGGTTTCTAGCAACTTTCATTGCTTCATCCGGATTAATTTCCATTAAAACCTGAAGTGCAGATGAAATTACCAAATAGGATTGATCTTTTTCAATTACTTTTTTAAACAACTCAGTCGCTTCTGGTTCCGGTAAGGTTTTTAAATAATTAATTGCCTCGACCCGAACTTGTGGTTTTGCATCATTGATCAAAATGTCTTTGATACGCGTTAAACCTTGTTCGCTCAATTTATTCTTAACAATTGCGAAAAGTGATATTGCATTCAATCGGATGTCCCAAAAAGGATCATTTAGTGCATCAAAAACCATTTTTTCTGTTGCATCGCTTTTCGATTTATAGGCTCTTTTCAAAGCAGTTAGTTTTGAGCGATAACGATTTGAATTGTAGTACTGATGAACAAATTGTGAAACGGGCTTTTCCTCAAAGTACTTTCCAAGTAAAACTTGGTTCGCATCAAAAAGCACATTTTTCAATTCACCACTATATGAAAATGTAAAGGACTGATTAACCGAATCAATTGTTATTTTTTCAATGCGCTTTCCGTTATTATCCCAAATTGCGACATCTACCGGAATTTTATAAACAGGGAAATCATCTGTCTGCTGACGCTGCGAAGTTCCTATAGTTACAGTATTATTTTCTTTATCAATTGATTGTGTTGTGAAAATAATAGGGTGACCTTTTCCTAAAAACCATTGATTAAAGAACCAATTTAAATCTTCACCTGATACTTCTTCAAAAGCCATTCGCAAATTATGCACTTCAGCAGTTTTGAATTTATTGGTAACCAAGTAATTGTTGAGTCCTTTGAAGAAGGCTTCGTCTCCAAGATAATTCCTCAACATATGTAAAATACGTCCACCTTTGTTATAGGAGTGACCATCAAACATTTCCTCTCTATCTGGATGACCATACCAAATTAAATCGTGGTAGCCTTTGTATGAAGCTGATTCAAAGTAACCGTTTGATTCTTGTTCAGCCTGATAATCTGCCTCATCTTGACCAAAACGAAATTCATCCCATAAATATTGAGAATAATTCGCAAACGATTCATTCAAAGGTAAATTGGCCCAAGATTCACATGTAACAAGATCACCGAACCAATGATGAAACAATTCATGCGCAATGGTCGATTGATCGTTGCCATCTAGAAGTTGGCGCTGATTTTTATAAACATAATCTCCAAATATAACTGCTCCTGTGTTTTCCATTGCACCGGAAACATAATCTCTAACAACAATTTGGCTGTATTTATCCCAAGGGTATTCAACTCCTAATTTTTGAGAAAAGAATTTAATCATATTCGGAGTTTCACCGAAAATAGCTTTAGCATTGGCTTCATGCTCCGGCTCAACATAATAATTTACTTCCATCTTCGATCCATCAGGACGTGTGTAGAAGTCTTTCACAACTTTAAACTCTCCAACAGCCAACATAAAAAGGTAAGGCGCATGCGGTAAATCTTGTTTCCAATAATCTGTGCGAGTTCCGTCTGTATTTTTTTTCGATGAAATCATTTTACCATTCGAAAGAGTCAAATATTTATCCTCAACAGTAATATACATTTCCTGCGTTGATTTAGAATTTGGCGAATCGATGGTAGGAAACCACACAGAGCTTGCCTCGGTTTCACCTTGTGTCCAAATTTGAGGCATGTTACCATTTGCTTCCTTTTTTGGATTAATGAAGTATAAACCTTTATCTGAAGTGATGGCTTCACTTCCAGAAGTTTGACGTTCTTCTGGTTTTGAGATATATTCGATAACGACTGTGAATTTTTCATCACGGGTATATTTTTTATCTAGTTTAATACGCAGATGGAGAGAGTCTTCATAGCTGAAATCCAATTTCTTACCAGCTAATTCAACTTTTTTAATATCCATTCCTTTTGCATCCAAGATTAAGCTGTCAGATGGATGGAAATGGTTTTTTGCAGTAATGGTCGCTTTACCGTTGAGTTGAGATTTTTCCCAATTAAATCTTACCTCTAGTTTGGTGTGAACCAGGTCTGTTAACAACGTTCTCGAAGGATTGTAAATACCTCTAACAGGAACCTCATCTTCGAGTTGAACAATATCAGATTGATCGTAATCCTCGTTAAAGTAATCGCCTGTAATTAATGAGTCTTCAATAATTTCGACATCCGTAATTTCTTCTGAATCAGGTTTTCCGACTTTGCAACTAATTAAAAAGGAAAAAAGAGTTAATCCAATGAGGTATTTTTTCATAGAAAGCAATATTTCCGGCAAAACTGCATAATTTATTTGAGAATTCAATTCAAGTTGGCCGACAAAAATCAAAAAATGCGGTTGTCACGTTTTTATTTTTATAATGATTGTGTTTATTTAAAATCGATTTAATACCTTAGAATGATGTTTGGAAATCGCGTCATTCTTTTTTTTGCATTCTATTGCTGGTTTTTTCAAACGGTATGCATGTCGCAGATTAGTGAAGAACAGCAACTTTTGGAATCATTAAATGCTAGCAAGAAAAGTAGCCAACGAATTCAAATTTTAAGTGATTTAAATTCTCTTTACAAAACTGAAAATTTAGTTAAACAGAACAGCATCCTTTCTAAGTTAAAGAGTGAATTAAATTTTGTATCTGCAAAAAAAGATAGGTCTCTCATTCAATTAATCTTTCTCGAGGAGCTAATGATTGAATCCAATTTGACTGAATTCAAACAGATTTATGAATCAAATTTCATCTCGATTAAATTTCAAGATCCAAATCTTATTCTTCGTTATGAAGTTTTAAAAATGCATTACGCTTATTTGTTTGATAATGGGGATTACTTAAAAATCGCCCGTAATCTGGTCACTAAAACCAAAAAATCTAGAAAAAATGAATTGATCTCAGAAGCATTTAAAAATTTAAGTCTAGCATACGCCTACAAAAACGCTCCTGATTCAGCTCTTGCATATGGGAAATTGGCTACTGAATTTGCTCTTCGATCAAATAGTAAAACAACCCTAGCGCTGTCTTTCAGACATCTATCAAGTCTTTACAGCTATTTTGGCAGAAATAACGAAGCGGTTGCGAAATCACTCGAATTTTTTCAATTGGCGAAAGAATTGAATAATAATTTACTCGAATCGTTTGCAAATCGAGATATTGGTTTCATTTTATTCGACGCAGGTAATTTAGAAATCGCTCAACGATATTTTGAACGAGCCGAGAAGCTAGGGGAAAATTACTTGAACGAATTTGAAAAAACAATTTTGAAATATGGACAAATAATCGCTTCACTGAATCAAGCAGATGGAATCAAGAAAAGTAATTTTTACAACTCAATTGCCATGTTCAAAAGTGCCAAACTAAAAGGTTTCATGGCATTTACAAAAGGAAAAGAGTTTGTCGTTAAAAAGAATTGGCAAGCTGCGATTCCAAAATTTCAGGAATCAATTTCATTTTTTAGATTGATTAAAGATTTTCAAAAAATCAGTCATATAAATCAAGAACTTGCTGAATGTTATTTGAACTTGAAAAATTACAATGAGGCAGAAAAATGCGCAACTGAATCCGTTGAAAATAACCTAGGACTTTCAGCCTATTCATCGAATGAAAATTACAGGCTTCTTTCAGAAATATATGCAGCAACGAATCGAATCAATGAAGCATACAAATTCCAAAAAATGTATTTGGAAAATAATCGGAAATTAACCATTTCAAAAGATGCCGTGCTTATTAATGATTTAACGGAAAGTAACCTTCGCGAGGAACGTGAACGATTTATTGAAAATCAAAAGCAATCAATTGAAAAAGAAAGAAAAGCAAAGGAAAAACTTGAAATGCAACGAACTAGAAACCTGCTTATTTCCATAATAGTTGCTTTGATTTTAGTTTTAGGACTAATTATTCTATATCTGCGTTCAAAACAAATTCGTTCACAACAAGAGCAAAGGGAGGCGGAAATGTCTCAAGCACTATTGAGAACGCAAATGAATCCACATTTTGTTTTCAATGCTATGTCCGTTATTCAAAGTTATATTTTTTCGCACACCCCAGAAAAATCATCTAAGTTCTTAGTGAATTTCTCGAAACTGATGCGCTTGATATTGGAAAATTCACCCAAAGAATTCATTCCTCTGGAATTGGAGGAAGAAATTCTTGAAAAGTATCTCAATACACAAAAACTGCGATTTGAAGATCGATTTGAATTCGAACTGAATTTTGATGAGGAGTTACTTTTCCAAAAAGCAATGGTGCCTCCAATGATTACCCAACCATTCGTTGAAAATGCCATTGAACACGGACAACTGCATACTGTGGAAAACGGAAAGATTGTCATTTCTGCCAAGCAAATGGACAACATGTTACAAATCATCGTTTCCGACAATGGAATAGGGAGAAAAGGATCGGGTAAAACCAAGAAAATTAAAACGCACAAAAGCATGGCGATCAATATGACGCAGGAAAGAATCGAAATTTTAAATCGCAAATATCGCTCGAGCGGTGATCTTATTATTGAGGATAATGATATGAAAACAGGTCGAGGAACAATTGTCACAATTCTTCTCCCGCTTAAATTTGAGAATTAGAAATGAGAAATTAAGTAGATAAAGCTTTCGGGATAAGGATGTAGAATTTAGAATTTAGAATTCAGAATGTAGAATTTAGAATTTGTCGAATCAAAATAGGTCTTAAAATTATAAAGTCAAATGAATAACACTAAAAAAATACTAATCATTGATGATGAAAAACCAACCAGGGATTTTATCCGTCACATGTTGGAGTCGTTTAACTTGAATATCAACATTTATTCAGATGGTGAGAACGTTGTATCAGGAGTAAATGCGATTGAAAAAATCCAACCAGACTTGGTTCTGCTTGATATTCAAATGCCTGATGGAAATGGTTTTGACGTATTGAAAAGAACACAATACAAGAAATTTGAAGTTATTTTTATCACGGCATTTCAAGAATTTGCAATTCAAGCTATAAAATTCAGTGCGTTGGATTATATTTTAAAACCAATTGACATGGAAGAACTTCAAAGTGCTGTCACAAGGGCTTTGGATACCATTCAGAACAAAACGGATGAAAGTCAATTTTCGGCGCTTCAACACAACATCCAACCGAATCAGAAACGAAAATTAGTTTTAAAAACACTCGAAAGTATTCACATTGTGGAAATAGAGAATATCGTTCGTTGCGAGGCGGATAAAAACTATACCTCCTTTTATCTTGTTGACGGGAAAAGAATCCTGGTTTCTAAAACTTTGAAAGATTATGATATAATGCTCTCAGGACATAATTTTTTCCGAGCACAACAATCGCATTTGATAAACATTAATTACATCGAGCGTTATGACAAACAAGATGGTGGTTATGTAGTCATGAAGGATGGTGCTTCTGTTCCCTTATCACCAGCTAAAAAGGATCAATTCTTCCAATTATTGGAAAATTTATAGTTTCTCTAAAGCTTGTTTTAGGTCCTCAATTAGATCTTCAACATCCTCTATACCAACACTTAATCGAATTAATGAGTCTACAACGCCACTTTGCTCACGAACCTCTTTTGGAATGGATGCGTGTGTCATAGTTGCAGGATGTCCGATTAAGGATTCAACTCCACCCAACGACTCTGCAAGAGCGAACAATTCCACTTTCTTTACAATTTCCAAAGCATCTTCCAACTTATTTCCTTTCAATGTAAAAGAAATCATACCACCGAAGTCTTTCATTTGTGATTTCGCAATTTGGTGATTTGGGTGACTTTCAAATCCTGGCCAAAATACCTTATCGATTTTTGAATGATTCATTAGAAATTTGGCAATAGCAGCGCCATTTTCACAATGTCTTTGCATTCGTAGGTGAAGGGTTTTAATTCCACGAAGGACTAAAAATGAATCCATCGGACCGCATACAGCGCCAGAGGAATTTTGAATGCGATACATTTCTTTTGCAATATCGTCACAAGAGGTTACCAAAGCACCCATCACAACATCGGAATGCCCACCTAAATATTTTGTAGCGGAATGCATCACGATATCGGCACCTAAATCAAGTGGTGTTTGAAGATAAGGTGTTGCAAACGTATTATCAACTGCGAGCATTGCTTCCACTTTTTTAGCCAATTGCGACATCGCTTTGATATCCACAATATTCATCATGGGATTCGTAGGTGTTTCAACCCAAATCAACTTTGTGTTTTTATTTAACAAAGCTTCAACTTCACTCGGGTTTTGCATATTGACGAAGTGAAACTTGATTCCGTATTTTTCGAAAATAGTTTTGAAAATTCGGTAAGACCCTCCGTATAAATCATTTGTTGAAATAACCTCATCACCGGGATTCAGCATTTTTATTACACAATCAATTGCTGCAAGTCCAGAGCCAAAACAAGCACCGTATTTCCCATTTTCAATTGCAGCTAAGTTCTTTTCAAGCGCATGTCGAGTGGGATTTAAAGTCCTAGAATATTCATATCCTTTGTGGTTTCCAACACCTTCCTGAACGTAAGTCGACGTTTGGTAAATTGGAGTCATGATTGCGCCTGTGGCCGGATCTGGTTGAACACCCGCATGAATGGCTTTGGTTCCAAATTTCATAAAAAGAATTTTAGCAAAATTAATAGAATAGTTTGTTTCTCATTTAATAGGAATTGATGAAAAGAATTTGCCGATTTATTTATGATTGAAAACGAAGGTTGAATAAACTTCTGCGATCAAGGGGAGAATGAGAGGGGTGACTAATGGAATATATAAATTGACTATGATTCAAAGAAATTATTCTTACAATTGTTTGGAATTATCATAGAAATAGGGGAGAAACCTAATTTCTGCTTCGGCAAAAAAAGTAAGAGAAGAAATAATCATGGTTTTCATTTTTTGAACAGTCTGTCACCCCCTTAATTCCCCCTTCTGCCGAAAGCAGACAGTTTAGGGGAGAAACTTATTTTTACTTTGTTTCAAATAAAATAGGAGAGCTCCCACTCAACTTTCATATAGCGTTAACGAAACTCTGAGTCCGCCTGCGGCCGGAAGGTGAAGATGCGGTTGGTGAAGACGATAGTCGGCCTGTCCGCCAAGGTGGGAGCAATAGAACCAAAGCATTGAAAAATTACAAACCGAATTACGAGGATCAACTTCGTTATTATAATCAAACTTTCTGTATACTTTTGTTGTTGACAAAGTCATAAAATCAATCCATGGAAAAAAAGAAAGAGGCTGTCATTATTGGTGCCGGTTTGGTGGGGTCCTTGTGGGCTGTTTATCTATCAAAAGCGGGTTATAAAGTAACCATTTATGAACGACGTTCGGACATTCGAAAAGCTGAGATTTCGGCAGGTAAATCGATTAATTTAGCATTATCGGTACGTGGATGGACAGCATTAGATGCCGTTGGAGTCGGAGATGAAATTCGAGAAATTGCTATTCCCATGTATGGTCGCATGATGCATGATTTAGAGGGGAATTTGACTTATCAACAATATGGAAAAGAGGACCAGGCTATTTTTTCCGTTTCTAGAGGAAAAATAAATGCCAAAATGATGGACATTGCCGAAAAACATGGAAAAGCAACCATTCATTATAATACAGATTGTAAAAATGTTGATCTCAAAAAAGGAATTGTTTTTCTGAAGAATTCCATAACGGGAGAAGAATTTCAAGTGGAATCGGATTTAATTTTTGCTGCCGACGGAGCCTTTTCGGCAGTTCGTTACAATGCGATGCAAAAACTTGATCGTTTTCAGTATAGCCAAAATTACATTGCTGATGGTTACCGAGAGATTTTATTGCCGGCAAATTCGGATGGCTCTTATCCCATGGACAAAAACGCATTACACATTTGGCCTCGAGGTCGTTTTATGTTAATTGCCTTAGCCAACGAAGATGGGTCATTCACGTGCACCTTGTTCATGCCTCATGAAAATGATGAGTTTTCATTTGACAAATTGAATTCGAAAGAAGCAGTGAATAATTTTTTTAAAACAGTATTTCCTGATTTCTTTGAGATGATGCCGAATATTGCTGATGCTTGGGAAGACCACCCACTTTCAAATCTAGCGATCATTCGATGCTACCCCTGGACTAAAGGTAAAGTGGCTCTAATGGGTGACGCCGCCCATGCAACTGTTCCGTTTTACGGGCAAGGTATGAACGCCGGTTTTGAGGATTGCACCGTTCTTTGGGGATTGATGCAAAAACATAAAGAAGACTGGCCAAAAATTTTCGAAGAATACAGCCGAACGCGCAAACCAGATGGTGATGCGCTTCAAGATTTATCGCTAGACAATTATTATGTGATGCGAGATTATGTGGCAGATCCTGCATTCTTGTTGAGAAAGAAAATTGAAGCCAAATTCAGTGAATTGTACCCAAACAAATGGTTGCCGTTGTATTCACAAGTGACTTTCAGTAATATTCGCTACAGCGTAGCATACAAACAAGGCCAGATTCAAAATGAGATCATGGATCGAATAATGGAAATCCCCGACATTGAAAAAAAATGGGATAACACAGAAGTAATGGACAAAATTTTCGAACTTAGTCAAGATTTTAATTTTTAAATAGATGACGTGTCGAATCATACTTTTTACATTGCTCATTTCTTGCGTTTGTTATGGTCAAGGTGGATTTAAAAAAGGATCAAAAGGAAATGATTATATCGTTGTAACAAATGATGGAATTCAATTCTCTTTCGGCCCAACGTATTTACTTCCCTCAAAACCAATTTCAGGAGAAATCACGGATAACAACGGTGCAAGGGGTGTTTATGAAATAAAACCGACATCGGATTTTGGTTTTTTCGCTGAATTTGGAATGGCTCACTTTCCAAAATGGAAAGGAATTCCAATTAAATTTCTGAAGAAAAGTCGAATTTTAGATTATGTAGATTGGGGATTAGGATATCGTCAATATGCAGGAAATGAATCAACTACGATTCAACTGAAAAATGCATTGGGTGAAATTGTTTCAACCCAAACTGGGAATGGAGAATTTAGGAATGGGTTTTTATATGGTCGAATTTCAGCACATACACTCATTTATTTTGGAAAAAAGAAAATTGATAAGGCTCGTAAGCATTTTATTGACCAAAGTTTAGGGTTTAATTTTGATTACAATCTTTTTCCTGGAGACACGGTTTACCAAAATAATTTCTCACAATATCAAGCTGAATTAAAGTTTCAAAAACCACTCATGATTCAAATGCATTATTCTCTTGGAATTGGTATTCGATTGAATCGCGCTTGGATGGTAATTCCCGGAGTTCAAATACCTGTATTAGGATTACATCAGTGGAATGGATTCAATGCAAAAATGAATTGGTTTTCATCACAATATTGGCCAGTGCAAGCACAATTGAAGTTTATCAAATTATTTGAACGAGTTCCAAAATGCGGTGCTTATGGAGATCCAAAGGATGCTGAGTTCGATAAAAAATTTAGGATGGGGAATTAAGTTTTCCAGTTTTTTTCAATCAACTTAGGCATTTTTTTTCTGAATCGTTTGATTACAGAATCTCGATTTGAAACATTACCGCACTTCAAGATATCGCGATAAACAACCGTGTCATTTCTAAAAAAAGTAAACTCAAAACTTACAGATGTTGCTTCATCTCGATATAGGTGATATAAGCTTGCCATATTGAGCATATCTTCAAACGTGATTTTTGATTCCGATACTTTGAATTTACGATCGTAACCCCTCACATTCACAATAACGTAGGTATCGAATCCTTTCGATTTTACAATTTGACGAATGGAGTCGTTTACTAAATTTACAGCAGAGGTCCCTTGTTTTAAAATATTCAAAGAAGGAGACGATTTAATTCCTGCATTGATTAAGAGTTCTGTTAAGTTTACCTCAATCGCGTAACGATCTTCCGGCTTATCAAATTGACCTATGACCAATACATTCTTTAATTTCAACCCTTGCGAAAAACCACATGAAAAAATGAAAAAACAGCTGAATAAAAAAAATAGTTTTCGCATGAAATAAAAATTAAAATACCTCCTTAGCTATAGCTTTAACAGAGGATGAATTGGACATGGTGTAGTAATGAATGCATGGCACACCAGAAGCTTTCAGTTCTTTTGATTGCTGGATTCCCCATTCAATCCCCACTTGTTCAACCGATTTATTGTCCTTGCATTTCAATAGCTCACTCGATAATTCAATGGGGTAATCAATATGAAAAAACTTCGGTAAAAACGAAATATGGGTCATGTTTTTGATTGGTTTTAATCCCGGAATTATTGGAACATTGATTCCTATTTTACGGCATTCATCAACGAAGTCAAAAAATTTCTTGTTGTCAAAAAACATCTGTGTTACGATATATTCCGCTCCAGCCTCAACTTTTCGTTTCAAATTTTGCAAATCGAACGCTAAATTCATGGCTTCAAAATGCTTTTCAGGATACCCAGCCGCACCAATACAAAAATCAGTGGGCTCAAGCTGAACATCATCCATCATGTAATTTCCCTTATTCATGTCTGAAATCTGTTGAATTAGTTGTTCTGCAAATGCATGCCCATCAGTATGAGGACGAAAAGAACTCTCCGTTTTAATAGAATCACCGCGCAAAGCCAAAACATTGTCAATCCCTAAAAATTGAAGATCAATCAGAGCGTTTTCGGTTTCTTCCTTGCTAAACCCGCCACAAATTAAATGAGGAACCGCATCAACTTGATATTTATTCATGATGGCAGCACAAATTCCAACTGTTCCTGGCCGTTTGCGAATAGCGATTTTCTCAAGTAGGCCATTTTCACGTTCTTTATAAACATATTCTTCCCGGTGGTAAGTTACGTTTACAAAACGTGGTTTAAATTCCATCAATGGATCAATACCATCATATATGGATTGGATACTTTTTCCTTTTAAAGGAGGAAGAATCTCGAAAGAAAACAAGGTGTCTTTTGCCGCGCTAATGTGTTCGGTAACCTTCATAGTTAAATTGATATTATTTGCAAAGATACTTCTTTCGATTATGTTTTTTATAGGTTAACTAATTCAATTTTTGTTTAATTTTGGACAAATTTAAAATGAAAAAAATGAAAAAATTAATGAATCGTGGCTTGTTGGCCATTTTTGCTGCTCTTTTTGTCTTGAGCGCCTGTGGTAAGTATGAGGGTGGACCTGGTTTTTCTCTAGCATCTAAAAAAGGACGTTTAACGGGAACGTGGGATGCGACTTCTATCGAATATAGTAATGGAAACGTGGTAACTATTGACGCCGGAACCAATCTCTTAACTTTTGATAAAGACGGAACTTACAAAAATGAGAATCCTTTTTTTGGAGCAACAGGAAACTGGGAATTCAATGATGACAAAACAGCAATTGTTTTTACAATAAACGGAAACTCTGAAACATCTGATCCAATCTATCGTCTGACAAATAAGGATTTGTGGTTTAAGAATGCTGATGGAGACATCAATAAGTATACAAAGAAATAATTGAGATATTGACCAGTACGAAATAAGCGATACGGTTTATTAAAGACTAAATTAATTACTTATATCCCAGTAATCACTGATTGCTGGGATATTTGTTTTTATAGGTTTTTATTTTAACATGGTTTTTTAGCTAAAATCGTCTTTTCTATGTAGTAACACTTAGCTTGCATAATAATACTACTTAAACTGATACTCGTGTGACCTTGTATTTTTAGTTTGATACTATATATTGTGTCATGCTATGCTTTAAAATGGCTATTCCTTTGTCTCATAAAACAAAAACAAAACGCCATGAAAGCAACGATCAATTTCAAATCAATCATTTTATCAGCAGCAACTATTGTAAGCTCATTTGCATTTGGACAAAACAATGAAGCGAAAGTTTGGGTTTCATTCGTGAACAATGCTTCTGTTCCTAGTTTGAATGAAAGAGGAATTTTAGTTTCCTCCAATGATGCGATGAATGAATTGATTTCAAAATACAATATTAGTGGCGTTGCTCGTCCGCTTTCTAATTCTAGAAAAGAAGAATTGAATCAAGTTGTTGAACTTACTTGTGCTTGTGATCAAAACACATTAATAAGTGACCTGACCACTAAAGCAAATTTGGTTAAACGAGTAGAAAATGCTCCTGTTTATCAAACATTAGATATGCCAAATGACTACAACGCTGTTTTTGGTACTGATTATGCTTTAGATTTAATTAACGCCAACGCTGCGTGGGATTTGACTCATGGTAACTCTGAAATCAGAATCGGTGTTTCTGACCAAAACTTCTACGCTGAGCATGAAGAGTTGGTTGGAAAATTCAACTATTACGATGCTACAAATACTGCTACTAAAACGCATGGAACTGCTGTTGCAATTACTGCTGCAGGGAACACAAACAATGCAACAGGTAAAAGTTCTATTGGATACAATACATCTTTAAGTCTTTACCGCATGAACTACAACGATGTTTTAGCTGCTTCTTATGCCGGATGTAAAGTTGTAAACTTAAGCTGGGCTTCTGGATGTACTTTCAATCCATATGTTCAAGCTGCAATAGATGAGGTGTATGCGAACGGAACTTTCATTGTTGCTTCGGCTGGAAACGGAACAACTTGTGGAGCTGCTTCTAACTTAGTTTATCCTGCTGCTTACCAACACGTTTTCGCTGTAACAAGCATCGGTCAAAACAACAACCACGAAAAAACCATCGGTGACCCTTCTACGACGCATCAGCACAATGCATCTGTTGATTTGTGTGCACCTGGTTATGATGTTTCATTAAGCACAGCGCCTGGATTATATTCAACAGGTAATGGAACTTCTTTTGCGGCGCCATTTGTTTCTGGAACAGTAGCTTTAATGATGGCTGTAAATCCTTGCTTGTTTAGTGAAGATATCGAATTCATTTTAAAGCAAACAGCTTTCAACCTTGATGCATTGAATCCTAGTTACGCCGGTTTACTTGGTGCCGGAAGATTAGATGCTGCAGCGGCGGTTAATATGGCAAAAGATTACAACAAATTAGTAATTAACACTACTGTTAACGCAGGTTGTGATCCAAATGCTGGCACTATCGCTTTAGAGATCTTAGGTGGCACTGCACCTTATACTATTCTTTGGAATAACGGTGATACTACTGCGACAATCAACAATTTAACAGCAGGAACTTATTCTGTGGTTGTTACTGATGCGAGCAATTGCCGAATGGACTCATTAACTGCCACATTAAGCTACGCTAGTATTTCTTTGATTCCAACGATTACAAATGAATCTAATGCTGGCGCAAATGATGGAAGTATTGACATTGCTTTCACTGGAGACAGCGTTCTTAGCTACGAGTGGAGCAACGGTGCTACAACAGAAGATATCTTTGGATTAGCCGGCGGTGAATATGCGCTTAACTTACAAACTGCTAGTGGTTGCTTGGTTGGAAAAACGTTCTTCGTTGCAACTTTTGTTGATACAACTAACAACAACACTGACTCTGATACTACTGACACGAACAACGGAAATGACACCCCTGTTGGTGATGATACGACAGGCAATGATAATGGAACCGACACAACCACTAGCACTGGGAACCAAATACTTCCAATTTACAACAACGGCAATGCGCTTAGCTTCATCGTATATGAAATAACAACCGAAAATCAAACAGCCGGACAAATTGAAATCGAAACAGTTGAATTGATTGTTTATCCGAACCCTGCAACAGAAAACGCAACTGTAAAATGGAACGGAAATGCAAAAACAATAAATATTTTAAATGCAAACGGACAAGTAATCAACAACCAAGAAATTGGGCAAATGGATCAAATTAATCTGGAAAATTTAGCTCAGGGTATTTACCATATTCAAGTAATCGATTTCCAAAATAACATCCATACTCAAAAATTAATCGTTCAATAAATGGAAATCATAACAAACGAAAATCCAGTTCATAGAGCTGGATTTTTTGTTTTTATCATCAGTCATTTAATAATAGCACTTGATGGTTATCCAATTAAAAAAATCCTATAATAAAGACGCATAATTTCCCCAAAAGACATCAAAAATAGCCTGTCCATAGCATGGAAATTAGAGTTATAATTTATTCAAAATAGGAATTTCGTTTTTTGAAGCTAACTCTAACTGATGTAAATCAAGAAGAACTAATAAGAACTAGTCGCGCCACCAATATGTTCGATAGGGTGCCAGGTGGTTTTAATCTCTTGTAAATCAGAAATGTAATACAATCCTTGCGCTTCGATTTTATTCCATTCAGCACTAAATTCGAAAGTGCGTTTTAAATTAGCTGCAGCATCAATAAATAAATTTGTTTTTAGGTTCTCCTCCAAATGTGAGACAATCAACGCGTTCACGTCCATATGAGATGCAAGTGTTGGTGCCATTTCACTAATTGAACCAGTCAAAATGTTGACAACACCTCCGGGAACATCAGACGAGTTCAAAACTTCAGCAAAAGTAATAGCGCATAGTGGTAATTTTTCTGGGGCTAATACAACGGCCGTATTACCACCGCATATGGTTGGAAGAAGCATTGAAACTAATCCAATCAACGAAGTACTTTGCTCTGCAATTATGCCAACAATACCCATCGGTTCAAAGCTAGTGAAATTGAAATGTGTTGAACTAACAGGATTAACAGAACTCAATACTTGGTTGTATTTATCACACCAGCCGGCATAATACACAATTCTGTCGATACTCAAATTCACTTCCTTTAATGCATTTGCTTTCGTTAGGCCTTGGCTGGTTAATTCATGAATGAATTGCTCTCTCCTACCCTCGAGCATTTCAGCAATGCGATATAAAATCTGTCCGCGATTAAATGCCGATCGCTCCGCCCAAGAACCAAATGCTTTTCTTGCAAAAACAACAGCGTTTCGTACGTCTTTTCGAGATGACAAACATATATTTGCTAAAGGCTTTCCTTTTTCATCTAACGGCGTATAGTACCTTCCAGATTCTGTTCTCGGGAACTGTCCTCCCAGGTATATTTTATATGTTTTTAATATTTCCAACCTTGTCATTTTATCATTTATTTGAAGAACTTACAGGAAACATTCGTCGATTTTATATCTTGAGTTATTTAGTAAACATCTCCAATGTTCCACTTACCAAAAATAGTAATTTTATTCGGCAGTTCTTTTATTCGCACCCGATCAACTTTGAATGTGAAACTTTTTAGTATTCAATTTGTTTTAAAAGCTAATTTTGAAGTCTAAACTATTTTTATGAAAAGAATTTTTCTTGCAACATTAACTTTAATTGCATTTAATTATAATGCTCAAATAACTACACCAAAGGCCAGCCCATTGGCTAAAATCGAACAAAAAGTTGGATTAGCTGATATTTCTATTTCCTATTCGAGACCGGGCAAAAAAGACCGCGTTATCTTTGGAGAAGTTGTTCCTTTTGGTGAACTTTGGCGATTTGGAGCGAATGAAAATACAAAAATCACTTCTTCGGAGTTGTTGATTTTTGGGAAAGACACGCTAAAGGCCGGAACTTATGCTATATTTACAAAGCCTAACAAGGATAATTGGGAGGTATTTTTCTATACAGAAACTACCAATTGGGGAACACCTGATAAGTGGGATGAACAGAAAGTGGCATTGAAAATTACTGCTCCTGTTGTCGCTCTGGGTGACGTTGTAGAGAATCTAACCATTTCCATTGACAACATGCACAATTCAGGTGCTATACTGCAATTCTCATGGGATAAAACACGGATAAACATTCCTTTTACACTCAACACAAAAGACAAAGTTTTAGCTAGCATTAAGAAGACTATGGATGGCCCAACTGCCGGTGATTACTATTCAGCTGCAAGTTATTATTTCCAAGAAAAATTAGATACGAAGCAAGCATTAGTTTGGTGTGCGAAAGCAGTTGAGATGCGTCCTGAAGCTTATTGGATTTCTCGGTTAATGGCTCAGCTTCAAGCTGCAAATGGAGATTACAAAGGTGCTATTGAAACAGCGAAGAAATCAATTTCGGCTGCAGAAAAAGAGGGTGACAATAACTATGTGAGAATGAACAAGGTTTCCATAGAAGAATGGAGCAAGAAGAAATAGTTCTTGTTTGAGAAATATAAATACCATTTTCTTCTTCACCTCATCATATTTATGTGGGGGTTTACCGGAATTTTGGGTAAACTCATTCATTTAGAGGCTGTCTTAATTGTTTGGTATCGTGTATTTATTGCGGCAGCTTTCTTAGCCTGCTTCTTTCTTATAACCAAAAAATCCTTTAAAGTTGAGCGCAAACATGGGTGGAAAATTGCCGTAGTTGGTTTGATTGTAGCAAGTCACTGGTTGACTTTTTATTATGCTATTCAATTGTCAACTGCGTCTTTAGGAATTTTATGCCTTTCCACAACAACCCTTCATGTTACTTGGCTCGAACCTATCGTTATGAAGCGCAATTTTTCATGGCTTGAATTTTTAATGGGAGCCATGGTTATTTATGGCATATACTATGTTTCAGGTGATTTTACGGCAAATGAATTAAAAGCCTTGTATATTGGATTAACTTCCGCACTTCTTGCAGCAATGTTCTCCGTTTTCAACGGAAGATTGGTTCAAGATGTTCCCTCTACGCACTTATCGTTTTATGAATTATCTACGGGTTTTATAGGCATTTCGGTTTTTCTTCTTTTGACTGGAAGATTGAATTCACAAGCTTTTGAAATGACATTATCAGATTTGGGGTGGTTGCTTTTCTTGGGAATTCTTTGCACTTCCTTCGCTTTTTTAGTAACCATAGATATTGTGAAAAGGTTGGGAGCCTTCACAGTATCATTGAGTATCAACCTAGAACCTGTATATACTATTTTATTGGCTATTTTCATTTTGAAAGAGCACAAATTGTTGAATTCAAATTTTTACATTGGTTCGGTCATTATCATTCTAGTGGTAATAATCAATGGAATTATAAAGCATTTGCAAAACAATCAATTAACAACTAAAACAACTAATAATGAGTGAAATGCATTACAACAATTTGGGGAAATCAGGATTACAAATCTCTCGCTTATCTCTTGGTTCTTGGTTAACATTCGGCAAACAAATCGGTGATGATGTGGCTGAACGATTAATGGATATTGCCTATGAACGTGGTATAAATTTTTTCGACAATGCCGAAATATACTCTCGTGGTGAAAGTGAGCGAGTGATGGGGCGCATTCTAAAAAAGAAAAATTGGTCTCGCGACAGTTATATTGTGAGTGGAAAAGTTTTTTTTGGGACTGGGGGACAACTTCCAACCCAGAAAGGATTGAGCAGAAAACATATTTTTGAAGGTTGTCATCAAGCTTTGGAACGATTCCAGTTGGATTACTTGGATTTGTTTTTCTGCCACCGACCTGATAAGAAAACGCCCATTGAAGAAACGGTTTGGGCCATGCACCAACTAATTATGCAGGGAAAGATCCTTTATTGGGGAACGTCTGAATGGAGCGCACAAGAAATTATGGAGGCACATCTTTTCGCAAAACAAAACCACCTGATAGGTCCAATCGTCGAACAACCGGAATATAATATGTTTAGTCGTCATAAGGTGGAAGTCGAGTTTTCTCAAATTTATAAAACCGTAGGATTGGGAACAACCATTTGGTCTCCTTTAGCAAGTGGTCTTTTGAGTGGGAAATACAATGATCAATTCCCTTCGGATACACGTCTTGGCATAGAAGGACTGGAATGGTTGAAGGAAAAAAACATTACCATAGAAAAAATTAATGTCACGAAAAAGTTGACTGATTTAGCAGGAGAAATAGGGCTTTCACTTCCCATCATGAGTTTGGCTTGGTGCTTAAAAAACCCAAACGTGAGCACGGTTATTCTTGGGGCTAGCAAAGAATCCCAACTTACCGAAAATCTAAAATCATTGGATGCTCAAGAAAAACTTACTGATGCTGTTTTAGAACGAATAGAACTGATTCTGGAAAACAAACCTAATTTTCCAGCGTTTTAGTTCATTGAATTTTCTCTTTGGTAGTATAAACGATAAGAAAAATAAACTTAACTGTAAGAATAATGATCTATTTGCAGCAACTTACAATCGAACAATGAGCTTCAAATTGAATCGTCTTGCAGTTAAATAATTTGGTATGGAATAATACCTTCCTTCTACATCTTGAATCCATTGTTTAGAAAGCACATTTTTTATTCCAAGAAGGTTGAAAACTTCCAAAGAAATGATTGCATCCGAAAAGTTCTTTGTCCAAAAATTGACTTTTTGTTTTTTCGTTTTCATGAAATCATAGGAAAGACCTAGATCCACTCTGAAATAAGACTTCAATCTCAAAACATCTTTATAACGATTATTATCAGGCGGACCATAGGGAAGCGGAGAACCAAACTGTAAGCCCATTTGAACTGTAAAATTCTCCAAGCCCGGCATCTGATCCTGAACTAAAGCTCCAAAGGTGAAAATTTGATCAGTTGGACGAGGAATAAACCCGGGATAAATCGTTGCGCTATCCACAACCTCTTGGTCTTCACTAAATCCAAAAATGATTTTTTCTCCTGCCGCATTATAGAATTCCTTGTAAGAATCATTCTTTAGGTCTTCATAAGTAGATAAAATTCCCAACTTGAAAAACGACTCGATTCCCTTAACAAATTCGCCATAAACATTCAAATCAACTCCATAAGCGTATGCAACGGCATTGTTTTCTGCAAAATAGCGCGTTCGAACGTTGTCGATTTCATACGGATTTACATCCCATAAGTATTTGTAAAATAGTTCACCAGTCAATTTGAAAGGCTTTTCGCGTCCCCACATATTAAAATAATAATCAGTTCCTGCAACGATATGCAGTGATTTTTGAGATTTCACATTCGTTCTAAGTTGCCCATCAAAGGTTCTGAATTCGCGGTAAAAAGGAGGTTGATAGTAAAGTCCTGTAGAAAATCGATAGCTCATGCTTCTTCGAACAATTCGATCATCTTTTACCATGTATGCGCGTGGAAAATAAGTGAACGAAACTCGAGGAGTAACATAGGGTTCATTATTGATTTCAGTATATCCGCCCCTTAAACCCAGCGCTAAAGCGAATTTACTGCTTGATTCAGGAATAATTGTTTCAAATGTTTTGACTTCTCTGTAGTCTCCTTTGTTAATTTTCTTAGAAACCAGGACTTTGTAATCTTTCTTTAAGTAAGACCAGCTCGTGTTCAATTTTGCAAATCCACTCAAACGATAAGTTGATAATGAAAGATTTCCTTTGATTGTTTCGAAAAGTTCCACATGATTTGGAGAGGCCTGAGGCAGGCTATATCCAGCTGAGTCAATCATTTTCCACTCACTAAGAACATCCGTAAAATGATCCTGCTGAAATTGAACCCCCCACTTTAGGGTTGAAACTTTAAAGGTTTGTTTTAAAGCATTTGTAAAGTTTGAAAATAGTTGATGTTCGCCGTTGTGATAGATACTAAAAATAGTGGCATTCAATCGATTTCTGGCGTGATTAAGAAAAGTTCCTACTCCCAAAACAGCAATTGAGTCGCCATATTCTTCTTTGGACGGATCCGTTTCAAGTTCATTGATGAAATATTGTCCTTGAATGTCAAAATATTCGCGTTCATCCGAATTGAAAGCCGAAGCGTAAAAATCAAGTTTTGTTCGTTTACTTGGCTGCCACTTAAGAGCCAAACCTCCCATCATGGTTTGAAAACGCGTTTTTTCTTGCCCATCAAAATAGATGCGAAAAGAATATGCTTCATTGGCGGTTCCGAAGTCTGTTTCAGCTGTTTCAGGACTAAAACGAAAATCATTACTGGAATAATGACCCAAAAAACTTAGGGTTAATTTTTCATTCAAATTGTAATTCAAAAGCATTTGAGCATCTGCGAAAACAGGATTGTATGACCCTTTTGTTGGAAGTGAATTCAACAAATAACCATTCGAGCGATAACGGACACCTACCAAATAATTAAATCTATTAGAAACTTCCTGTTCCGCATGGGCTTCAACCCCCATTAGCGAAGCAAGACCGGATGCGCGGAATTTTTTGGGTGTATTGTAGGTTATGTCCAAAACGGAACTCAATCTATCTCCATATTGCGCATCAAAACCGCCTGCTGAAAATCGCACGGATTCAACAAGGGAAGAATGGATGAAACTCATCCCCTCCTGCTGACCGCTGCGAGTTAGAAATGGACGATAAACCAAAAATCCATTGACATAAACTAAGTTTTCATCGTAATTTCCACCACGTACGTTGTAATTACTTGTTAACTCATTATTGGATGTGGCGGAAGTCGTTAAAACCAAAGCCCTTTCAACTCCTCCAGATATTTTTTGAAAGTCAATTAATGGAAGTTTCTCAATAGTAAAAGGATCCACTTTCGATTGTAAAAAAGTGATTTCCTTTTGGGGCAAAACAGGGAAATAAATGGTTGGTAGCCTTAGATCATTCGACTCCTTTATAAACAAACTTTTAACCTCCTTTAAATCATCGTAGATAAATGTTAATTGGACAGAATCGCCAACTTGAACGATAAAAGAATAAAAACCGAGGGTATCTGATACCTGATTCTGAACTCTATTTACTGTAGTTAATTCGATGGAAACACCTGAAATAGGAATGTTTTTTTTACCAACACACGTTCCAGACAATCGTATACTTTGACCAAATGCGAATGGCAAGAAAAATAGGAAAATAAATAGGTGCAGAAACTTCATTCAACGCAAAGTTAACTGCTTAACGCAGCTTCTCAATGATTATTGGATTTTTTTGATTGGACATCAAGGTTTGCTGAGTTAAAGGCTTATTGATATTAGGATAATAGAATTTTAGGAGAAAGGATTAACTTAGAATTCACTTCACTGCTACTTTCCGCTATGCAAATTGCTAACGATTGATTTAGAAACCCACAATAGATGCGTTCGCAATTAACAACTATTCCGTTCTTCACTTTTAACTCAAGTTCACATATCCACTCAACCCATGCAATCCACCCTCACGACCGAAACCACTTTCCTTGTACCCTCCGAATGGAGAGGTCGGATCAAATTTATTGTAAGTATTAGCCCATATAACTCCGGCACGAAGTTTAGTTGTCAGATTAAAAATTCGTGAACCCTTGTCTGTCCAAACTCCTGCAGCAAGACCGTAAGGGGAATTGTTTGCTTTTTGAATTACCTCATCCAATGTCCTAAATGTTTGGATAGTCAATACCGGCCCAAAAATTTCTTCCTGTGCAATTACATTTGATTGAGCGACATTCGTAAAAATGGTTGGAGGGCAATAAAATCCTTTTTTGGGAGTCTTGCATTTAGTCTGATATATTTCCGCTCCCTCGTTTTTACCAATTTGAATATATTTATTGATTGTTTCTAGTTGCTCTTTCGAATTGATAGCGCCAATGTCTGTGTTCTTGTCAAGTGGATTTCCAACATACAAACTTTCCATGCGCTGTTTCAATTTGCGGATAACTTTATCTGCAACGTTTTCCTGAACAAACAGTCGCGATCCAGCACAGCAGACATGTCCCTGGTTAAAGAAAATTCCATTCACAATTCCTTCCACTGCTTGATCGATTGGTGCATCATCGAAAATGATGTTGGCTGATTTTCCTCCTAATTCTAAAGTGGCTTTTTTGTGGGTACCCGCAATTGCTTTTTGAATGATTTTTCCGACAGCAGTCGATCCTGTGAACGCAATTTTATTTACGTCAGGATGATTGACAATTGCCGCACCCGTGTCACCGTAACCCGTTACAATATTCACTACCCCAGCTGGCAAGCCTGATACTTGGATGATTTCTGCTAATTTCAAAGCCGTGAGTGGTGTGGTTTCCGCTGGTTTTAGAACAACTGTATTTCCAGTTGCAAGAGCTGGGGCGATTTTCCAAGCAGCCATCAAAAGTGGAAAATTCCAAGGAATTATTTGTCCCGCAACACCGAGTGATTTGACGTTGCGATTTGGAAAAGCATATTCCAATTTATCAGCCCATCCAGCATAATAAAAGAAATGATTACAAGCTAAAGGAACATCAACATCCCTTGACTCTCTAATTGTTTTACCTGCATCTAATGTTTCAATTACAGCGAATTCGCGCGCGCGTTCTTGCATGAGTCGGGCAATTCGATAAATATATTTTGCTCGTTCTGAAGCAGCCATTTTGGACCAAACATGCGTGTATGCTTTTCTAGCGGCTTTCACTGCAAGATCCACATCTGCTTCGTTTGCATGAGCAACTTCTGCCAATACTTCTTCATTCGCTGGATTAATGGAAGTGAAGTATTTTCCACTTGTTGGTTTTACCCATTTACCATCTATGAATAAATCGTATCTTTTTTTCAGTTGAATGTGAGCCGTCGACTCCAATGATGGAGCATATTCCCAAGATCCGGAATGATTTTCTTTTGCCATATTAATCTATACTAAAGTAATCGGAAGACTGATAAACACCCGTTTCCGTTTTTAATAGTTGCATGAGTACGTCATTTGCCAAACTACTCGCTCCAAAACGGAACCACTGATTATTCAGCCAGGCATCACCTAAAATTTCTTTCACCATAACCAAGTTGTGAAGAGCTAATTTGGAAGTAGAAATTCCACCGGCAGGTTTCATTCCTATCATTATACCTGTTTCATCGAAATAATCGCGAATGGCCATCAACATCGTATATGTAACTTGCATGGTTGCGGCAGGTTGAATTTTTCCAGTTGAAGTTTTGATAAAATCAGCCCCGGCATAAATAGCAATATCGCTTGCTTTTCTAACGTTGTCCAAAGTTGCAAGCTCACCTGTTTCAAGAATTACCTTGAGACGGGCTTTTCCACAAACCTCTTTTATTGCTGCAATTTCATCAAAAACATAATTGTATTCACCTGAAAGAAATTTTCCACGAGAAATCACCATGTCAATTTCGTCGGCTCCTTCATTTACGGCAAATTTGGTGTCAGTAACTTTAACTTCCATCGGAGCTTGTCCAGAAGGAAAAGCGGTTGAAACAGATGCAATTTTAACAGGTGAATTTTTAAGTTCTTTTCTGGCCGTTGCCACCATGGAAGGATAAACACAAACAGCGGCAACAGCGGGTAAATCAGGATGTAAGTCATGTAAGTGCCTAGCTTTGTAGCACATTTGCTTAACCTTACCTGATGTATCTTTACCTTCAAGCGTTGTTAAATCAATCATATTCAAAACCATTTTCAGACCTTGAAGTTTAGATTCGTTTTTGATGCTGCGAGTTTGGAACCGCGCAACACGTTCTTCTACTCCAACCTTATCAACGGCCGGAGAAATGGGTACATCTGAAAATAAAAAGGGTTTCATAGTTGAAATGAAACCCAAATTTAAGAAAGATATTTAATTCGATTTAATTAATCTTCATCATCCTCATCGCCATCGTCGTCAGGCTGGTCATAGTCATCCTCTTCTTCGTCATCCGCATCGTCTAACTCATCGTCTTTAATTCCCGGAACTTTATCGAAATCTTCTTCAAAATCTTCTTCATCGTCTTCCACTACGGGTTTGGACTTCGGCGCTATTTTATTGATTTTGACAAGATAAATAACTTCGTCTGTTTCCCACATCAATGCATCTAGAATCTCTCCGGTAGGCGTTTTTATGGTTGTTAGATGATTGATATATCCATCCGGAAAGTCCCTCAGGATTTGTTTTTTCTGCTCGATTGTTAATTTGTCGTAACTGATGATTGATCTTCTTTTTGACATACTGAATCAAAATTTTATGCCGACAAATTTATATTTTTTGTTTTTCCAAAAGATTTTATCGAAAAAAAAAGTAAAAAAAATTTTCAACTTTGGATAGTTAGTATTCTTCTTATTTTGTTCACCTTTTGTTTTACGAAATTTGTTTCAACCTCAAAAAAGAAAAACCGAAATTTAATTTAACCCGAATTAAGCATTTTGGAAATTTAACTTAACTTTAAAATCGCATGTCGAAAATAAAATCGTCTTTTTTCTGTCAAAATTGTGGGTATGAATCATCAAAATTCATGGGGCAGTGTCCGTCTTGTAATCAGTGGAATTCATTTGTCGAAGAAATAGTTCAGAAAACAAATAAGAATGTTATCGCATTTTCAACCGATTCGAGAAGTGCTTTACCACAGTTAATTCAAGATGTAAAAAAGGAAAACGAGGAACGGATAACCTCATTAGATCAAGAATTTAATCGGGTACTCGGGGGAGGAATAGTTCCCGGATCAATCGTTCTATTGGGAGGAGACCCTGGAATCGGAAAATCAACGCTCTTGCTGCAACTTGCCATAACAGAATCATTGAAAGTTTTATATGTTTCAGGCGAGGAAAGCGATCGTCAAATCAGAATGCGAGCAGATCGTCTGGGCTTAAAAAATGAAAACTGTTATCTTTTGACAGAAACAAATCTTGAACAAATATTATTACAAGCCAAAGAATTGAATCCTCAATTGGTCGTGATTGATTCCATTCAAACATTGTTTTCTTCGAATATCGAAAGCTCTCCAGGCAGTATTTCTCAAGTAAGAGAGTGCACAGCTCAATTATTGCGTTTTGCCAAGCAAACAGCCATACCGGTATTTCTAATCGGTCATATAACAAAAGATGGTTCCATTGCAGGGCCTAAAGTGCTGGAGCACATGGTTGATAGCGTATTGCAATTTGAAGGTGATCGAAACCACATTTACAGGTTACTTCGTGCCATTAAAAATCGCTTTGGTTCAACAAACGAACTCGGCATCTATGAAATGCATGGCGCCGGATTGCGTCCGGTTGAGAACCCCTCGGAGATTTTAATTTCGAATTCAAATCAAAACCTAAGCGGAATAGCAATAGCCTCGACCATTGAAGGAATGCGCCCATTATTGGTGGAGGTACAAGCCTTGGTTAGTAGTGCTGCTTATGGAACCCCACAGCGTTCATCCACAGGTTTTGATTCCAAACGTTTAAATATGCTGTTGGCTGTTCTTGAAAAAAGATGTGGATTTAAACTAGGGGCAAAAGACGTTTTCTTAAATATTGCTGGAGGAATAAAGGTTGACGACCCTGCAATCGATTTAGCAGTTGCAATGGCTGTATTGTCTTCAAATGCCGACTTAGCAATTCCAAAAACGGTTGCCTTTGCCGCTGAAATTGGTCTATCCGGTGAAATTAGAGCGGTAAATAGACTGGAGCAAAGACTTTCCGAAGTTGCGAAATTGGGTTACGAAAAAGTCATTATTTCCAGTTTTTCGAAAGGAATCGATTTGAAAAAAAATAAACTAGAAGTGGTTAGTTGCTCTAAGATTGAAGAAGTTGTGAAAAATGTTTTTTCTTAGTCATGGCAAAAATTAATTTTACATCGGCGCAATATGTTGAAATAGAATATGAAATAGCAACGGTCATTCAACGTACCATGGCATACGTAATTGACACGATCATTTTAAGTGTTTATTTGTTAATTGTAGCTATGGCCGTTCAATTTGATGACTTTTTTACCAATTTCGGAACATGGTTGTTTTTTATGTTACTACTTGCCAAATTACCTTGGATTCTTTATCAACCCGTAATGGAGCATCTAACAGGGGGACAAACGATTGGTAAAATGGCTCTTGGAATTCGTGTCGTACAATTTAATGGTGAACGAGTCGGTTGGCGTGAAGTGATGATTCGATGGCTTTTAAGGGGCGATTTTCTATGGATTTCAACAAGTTATTTCATTTTTCTTATTCCTTTTTGGAATGTTTTTGATGCCTTTATCGTTTCGCTTTCAACTCGGCATCAACGAATTGGTGATTCTCTTGCCGGCACAATCGTAATAAAAAATAAATCAAGTCAATACTACCAATTAAAAGATGTTTTAAAAATCAAATCACATGAAAATTATATTCCGACCTATTTAAATGTCATAAAATTTACAGATGAAGACATGATTTATATCAAAAATTGTGTTCAACATCGTAAGAAATACAAAGGACAAGAAATTGATCAATTACTGATTCGTTTGTCAGAAGAAACTGCCCGCTTGCTTGGTCTACATGAAGCCCCCAACGAACAAATTAAATTTTTAGAAACAGTTTTAAACGACTACGTTGTGTTAACCCGTTAGAAATGTCAATGTTAATTTTAGTACCCACACCAATTGGAAACTTGGAGGATATAACTCTACGCTCAATTCGAACCTTAAAAGAGGCTGAACTCATTTTTTCTGAGGATACGAGGGTAACAAAAAAACTATTAGATCATCTGGGTGTCTCTAAAAGATGTTTACCGTTTCATGCCCACAATGAACATCGGTTTTTGGAAAAATCGATTGAAATGATTCAAGGTGTTACGAATGCTGTTTTGGTTTCTGATGCAGGAACTCCAGGAATTTCAGATCCTGGATTTTTATTAGTTCGAGCTTGCATTCAAAATGGGATTGAAGTTTGCTGCTTACCAGGCCCTACAGCATTTGTTCCGGCGTTAGTAGCCAGTGGCTTTCCTTGTGACAAGTTTGTTTTTGAAGGATTTTTACCTCACAAGAAAGGCCGACAAACGCGGTTGAAAATGCTCTCTCAGGAAGATCGAACCATTGTTTTGTATGAATCGCCCCATCGCCTTGTAAAGACCTTAGAACAAATGACAGAGCATTTCGACTTAACCAGAGAAATATGTGTGGTTCGTGAAATAAGTAAAATGTTTGAAACGTTTCACCGAGGGCAGTTACAAGAGATTTTAGGATACTTCAAAACAAATATTCCGAAAGGAGAAATTGTGCTACTTATAAAAGGAATCGATGATTAATAAATATCCTTTTTCTTTTTATCGATTTCTTGAATTTTACTTGATTGTGTTTTTATCGACTCTTTTTGTTTTTCCTGAGTAGCTTTATTTTCCTCGATTTTCTTCAGGTTCTCTTCGATTCTTTTTTTATAATCTTCGATTTCTTTTTCCATTTCCATTTTTTCTTCCTCTAGCTCTTTCTGCTCCTTTTCAAGGGCTTTAAGTGATTTGTTTTCTTTTTCTAATTGACTATTGATGAAATTGGAAGCGCACGTTCGACCAAAAGATTCAATGGACTTCTTGAAAAGTTCATATTGAGTGGAATGATCCTTACTATTTAGGAAAGCACCTCCTAGATCAAATGCGAAAGAAACACTAATTAAGGCATCTTTTTTAACCTCGTAACGAGCATAAACATCAAATGTTTTTTTGCCATAATCTTTCCATTCTCCAAGTAGTACAGAATATTCGTCTTTACTTTCTTTACACTTACCCCAATCCTTAAGATAACTTTTTAACTCATCTTGAAAAAAGGATTCATCAACAAAAGGAATTTCTATCGAAAGGGAGTTTTGAGAACCTTTGGAAGTGCTCATGTTTCCTTCCTTAACCCGCATAGATTGCCCGAAAGTGCAAGCAGAAATTAAAATTGAAAAAAGAACGTAAATTAGTTTCATAGTTATTGCATTTATTGTCAATAAAAGTAGTGCGAATAACAAATCGTTTCAAACTTAATTTACAATTTTATTAACTTTGATTGTGAAATTCACGGATGTAATTGGTCAAGAGTCAATCAAAGCAGAATTAATCAAGGAAATTAATTCCGGAAAAATAGCTCATGCGAAGTTATTTCATGGAAAACCTGGTTCGGGAACGCTTCCATTGGCCTTAAGCTTTGCTCAATATTTGTTTTGTGAACAAAAAATGGAGAGGGATAGTTGTGGAGTTTGTCCCTCGTGCAAACGTGTGCAAGAGTTTAATCACCCTGATATTCATTATGTTTACCCAATTGTAGCCTCGTTACAGGAAGTCTCTATGGGTGCAATCGAGAAGTGGCGAGAACAACTGAATACAACACCTTACTTTGATTTTGCTAGTTGGTCTGCTAGAATTGACTCAAAAACTCAAAGACCGATAATTCCGGCAAAAGAAAGTGTAGAGATCATTCATAAACTGAGCTTAAAATCCTATGAGGGAGGCCCGAAGGTTATGATTATTTGGATGGCAGAGGAAATGAATATTCAATGTTCGAACAAGTTATTAAAAATAATTGAAGAACCACCCGCTAAAACCTACATTCTTTTGGTGTGTGAAAATATAGAAAAACTGATCGGAACCATTCAATCACGAACCCAAAAAGTAAATGTACCAAGGATTGCAAATGATGATTTGAGCACCTACCTTGTTAATAATTTTGATTTAAATCGAGCTGAGGCTGATTCTGCTGCCTCATTTTCAGAAGGCGACTTTTTAGTCGCTCAAGAATATTTAAACGCCAATGAAAATCAGGCCATATATCGCGAGCAGTTTATTCAAATGATGCGCGTTAGCTATAAAAAGGATGTAATTGGCATGTTAGACTGGGCAGATAAAATCGCAAACGAACCTAAAGAGCGACAGAAGTTTTTCCTATTGTACTCGCTTAACATGTTTCGACAAAGTATTTTAGCCAATTATATCGGTTCTGAAATGATGCGTGTTTCTGAAGAAGAAGAGAACTTTTTAAAGAAATTTGCTCCTTTTATTTCAGGAAACAATATTCGTGAGTTTCAAGAAACATTTAATGACGCTCATTATCACATAGACCGAAACGCAAACGCAAAAATCCTTTTCACTCAACTTTGTTTTCAAACGATGCGTTATATTCACGCAGCCTAAGTTTAGTATTTGAATCTTGACAACGAACAAGGTTTGCTCGAGAAATGTTATGCAATCATGAAAACATTTCTTTTTATCGGAGCTAATTCCGATGTTGCTTTAGCTACACTAAAAAAAATTGAAAATCAAGGGAATAAGGTGATTTGCGTAACACGTAATCAATCCGATGAGCTTCCGCAAGCGCTGTTAGGAAATGCTGTATCGAATGAATTACCAGAAATCGAAGATAATATTGATGGACTCGTTTATTTTCCCGGAAGTATTACCTTGAAACCATTTCGATCTTTGAAACAGACTGATTTTCAAAACGAACTGGAAATAAATGTGCTTGGAGCAATTAATACCATTCAAAAATACCAAGCAAAGTTAAACCAAGGGGCAAGTATTATTTTATTTAGTACCGTTGCTGTGCAGGTAGGAATGCCTTTTCACAGCGCGGTTTCAGTTGCTAAAGGTGCGGTTGAAGGTCTTACGCGCGCTCTGGCGGCTGAGTTTGCACCTAAAATTCGCGTGAATTGTATCGCACCATCTTTGACGAACACAAAATTGGCTCAAAAGTTTTTAAGTACGCCCGAAAAAGAGGAAATGGCAGGTCAAAAACATCCATTGAAAAAAGTTGGTAAAAAAGAGGATTTGGCAAACGCAGTAGCATTTTTGTTGGGTGATAACTCAAATTGGATGACTGGTCAAGTTCTGCATATTGATGGTGGCATGTCGACCCTGAAAGTATGAGTTTCAAAGGAAACAAAAGTTACCTTCCTACTAAAATTTGTGTTTCTTGTAAAAAGGAATTTTCCTGGCGCAAAAAGTGGGAGAAAAACTGGGATGAGGTGAAATATTGCAGTGACCGATGTAGAAGGGATAAACACTCTCAAAACAGCTTACAATAAAAACTCCTCTAAATTAGATGGATTGATTACGTTGAAATGATGATTTTCGTAATTTCTCGAAAACGTCTTACTGAGTCGCGCTTTGGTGTTTTGGTTCCACTTTATTTCGAATGCATGAAATACTTGATTTTCTTCGATTACTAAATCAATTTCTTGTTGATCTTGCGTTCTCCAAAAATAGAAATTCGCCCAACGATTTTCGTAGTGGTATTTTTTATAGATCTCGCCAATAACATAATTTTCCCATAATGCGCCAACGTCAGCCCGATTTTCAGGAAGATTGAAATTTCCCAACAGCGCATTGACGACACCGTTATCTATAAAATAAATTTTCCGCCCTTTTTTCAATTCTTTGGCGTGATTGCGACTCAATGCCTTTAACCGAAAAATGATAAAACTGTCTTCCAAGAGTTTAACGTATTTCTCAACGGTCGCATTGTCAATTTTAAGTTTTTTGGACAAGTTGTTGTAATTGATTTCTGTTCCTATTCTGAATGCCAGCAGTTGAAGTAAATGAACAAGTTTTTCTGGCATTTTCAATCCTTCAAACATCAAAATATCCTTGTATAAATAGCTTTCTGATAATAATTTCAATCGTTCTTTTTCTTCACCTTGATGTAAGGTTATTTCAGGATATGCACCGTAAAGTAAGCGTACAGGAATCATCCGTTTTTCCTCGATTAAACCATGATGATTTGCGAGTTCTGAAAATGAAAAAGGAAAGAGTTGAAATTGCCATTTACGACCAGTTAGTGGCTCATTGGTTTTGTTTTTTATCTCAAAAGCTGACGAACCTGTAGCAATGACTTGAATTTCCGGTAAGGAATCTATGATGATTTTTAGCTTGATTCCTATGTCTGTAATTGTTTGAGCTTCATCAATTACGATGATTTTATGAATACCAAAATAATTTTTGAAGCGAGTTGAAGTTGCGTTTTCAAATAAGGCTTGAATATCCGGCTCATCGGCATTGAGCCAAAGTGCATCTTTTCTGTCTTTTATTATTTCTTTGAGCAAGGTTGTTTTACCTACCTGACGCGGACCTAAAAGAATGATCGCTTTTCCTTTGAAAAGTTTATTGATAATATTTTGCTTGATAATTCGCTCAATCATTTCGAGCAAAATTAATCAATTTTCGTATTATTTTGGAATGAAATCGAAAAAAAAACGTTTTATTTTGGAATTGAATCGAAAATTATACGAAAAATGGGTCTCGGAATGATATTTTGTAAATAAAAAACTCCCGCCAAATGATGTTGATGGGAGATGAATATTTGCATTTAAACTTATTGTTTTACAATCTTGATTGCTTTGTTTCCTTCAACTTTTAAGAAATAAGTGCCTATCGATACTTTTTCTATGTTGACTTGTTGTTTCAATGAATTGATTTTATCTTCTTGAATAATCCGTCCTGAGAAATCTGTTAGAGCGTATGATTTGCCTAATAAATCGATAGAAACATCCAAAGTAAACTTATCGTTTGTTGGGGTTGGATAAATTTGAATGGTTGACAATACCGATTCAGTTAAACCAACCTGTACATTGTTTACAATATTTGAACGCGAAACGCCGTAATTTAGGCTTTTTGTAGGATCGCAATCTGAAGGATTCACGATTTCAATTTGGTAATAAACTGCACCGCTTGGAGGTGTCAAATCAGTGTAAGAATTCAAGTTGCTTTGAATGGTCGTCAGCAAGCTGATATTCGAAAGATCCGTTCCGCGGTAGATGTTGTAACTTCCAAAAGTTAAACCTTCGTAGTGGCTCCAAATCAAATTCCACGAATTTCCAACTCCTTGGTTGATGCTTAGGTGAATGGTTTTGTGAAAATCACCAACATTGGTTTCCACACCACACGTGTCCAGATCGGAAATTTTGTAGCGATACGCTTGAATGGCTGGGTTTGAATTTACATCCAAAAATACGGCTAAATCATTGTAATTCGTTGCACCAATTTTGGTGTAAACATTCGACACATTACTTTCTTTATAAACGAAGAAAGAATCAACACCGATTGTTAGCGGTTTTTCCACTTTTTGGGTCAATTAATTTTAAAATTTCATCGAATTTATCTTGCCAAGTTTTAGCATTTTCAACCCCGCCTTTTGAATTCATTGATAATAGGCACCACAATAAAATGGGCCATGGCTCCTGACAATATTTTTGAAAATTATCTTTTCTATTGAAACTATCTATAGTCTCATCATTCAATTTTTGAATAAAGCGTTTTTCATTCTCTTCCCAAATTTGTTTGAAATAGTTTTGAAATGTCATATATTTTGATAGAGTTTGATAACTTTTTAATCTCAAAAGTATAATATTTTTATTTACATTGTTGGTTAATTTAAATGACTTATGCGAGCGGTAAATAATGGTTATTTTTTTTCTAACTACCTTTCACAATTTCAAATTTTGTTCCTTTTTCGATATGGTGCAAATTATCCATTTTTGAAAACCAGATAAACCGTTCGTTTCTAGGATCCAAATCTACTATTATACCTTCACCTGTATCAAAATTTTCATAAACGAAATTTACAATGTATAGATGACTAACTTTTTCGAAAATGAAGCTCATTTCTGCCTCTAAATCGCCATTCCAATAATATTTTATTGTGTTATTGCCAAAATCTAAAACGTATTCGCAATTCGCCGATTCTAATACTGCATTTTCTGGTGTTTGATAAATTACACTCATTAATCCCTTAGTGTCCTCTCTATCGTAAGTGATCGTTTCAAATACTTTTATTTTTATAATTTGAGAATGAATTAAATTCACAATCACAAGCGATAAAATCAAAAATAGTTTTTTCATCGGGTTCATTTTGAGCATAACGCTTTTTAAATAATTAGTTACAACTTTTCGGGGTAAAATATTTACAATAATAAACCGAATTAATTAGAAATATTTCTCGATTATAGATAAATTTATGAAACATAATTATGATTGATGCAATATTATTACGTTAGAAAGTCACTTGTTATTTCTGAATTTGAAGATTCGCAAATATAGGCTACCAAAATATGGAACATTTTGACCGTCTAAAATAAGTCGAAATTGCCCCGCTATTTTCTGCTTCTGATTTCTTTTCCATCTAAAAAATGTTGGTTGTTTAATTAAGCCTTTAGTTTTTTCAATTTGGCTAAATTGAATTCAATATCAAAAGGCTAAACTAATTTAATCTTTCCGCCAATAATTTTATATTTTCTGCCACCTGCATAAAAGATTTCACCTTCCTTCATTTTTAATAAATCCGATAAATCCTCTTTCATGGTATGAACAGAACCACCTGTTTTTCTTGCAATTTCGAGATATTCAGGTAAAATTCCATTTTCAGAGTCACAAAGAATTATACGAATTGGTCGAGCGATTTTGCTCAATAATGACATATCACGAGGTGGAGCATCATTGTGAGCAATTAAAATATATTCGCTGGCCTTCGGATTTTTGTCAATAGCGTAAAGAACGGCTTCCAAATCATTTTCAGGAAAATCGCTGTTACCAATTCCATTTTGACATACTTCGAATGAAGTTTTTCGCAAAGCATCGAAGCTAATGTTTTTCATGTGATAAATTCCGCCTGTTTTACCAACTTTTTTAGTTTTTTCAGGCGCAGAATCACCGTCATTGAACATTACAACTTCTTTAAAGAAACCTTTTTCGGTATTTAACAATTGCCAAAGAACCACTTGTGCATTGTAGGGAATCATAGAAGTCGTTAAATCCACAATAATTACCGCATTAGTCCATTTTTTTTGACGCGTGAAAACTTCATTTACCGTTGGTTTTTCAATTGTATCCATGATTTTTCTCGCCAATTCTTTGGTCATATTTTTAGGAAGGTATCTATTCAAATTGGAATGTATTTCTTTGACAAATGATCGAGGAGCATTTTCTTGAAAATAAATCACAATTCCATGAAAGTAAGTTCTAGCCTCCTCCTCTGTTTCACATGCTGTTTGACGAATAATTCTCCAAGGAATTAAATCATTTTGCACCAAAATAGGGTGAATTTTCTCAATTTCTTTTATTCGTTTCAAATTTAACCCTTCGAGATTAGCACCTTTGGGAAAATCAGTATAAACCAAATCCACGCGATGAATGGTTGCACCTATTTCTTTAAATTGAGCTATCTGACTCGTGATTTCAGCAGAACCGAAACTCATTTCTATCGAAAAAGTTTGTAATTGGTTTTCACTAAATTGATAATAAGGCATTTTGATATTTTGTTGCTGAATAAGTTTTTCCGCAGTCCTTTTTTGTCCAAATGTCATTACCGAATTAAATAATGAAGTCGCAAGAAAACTAAACATAATCAGAGCTTTTCTTTTCATGGCCTGTAAATTTTAGATTAAAAATATTTTGATTCCCTCGTCTATGTAATCATACACAATGGCAATTACTTTAATTGGTTACATTTTTCGATAGCCAGCATAGACCCCCATCTCTTCGTTACATTCTTCTATATCTAGTACCCAATTGTAATATTTACATCTGTAAATCTAATCTTTGTATTTTCGAGTTTTTTTGGAAAAATTTATTTTGATAATATTGGAGCTCTTGCTAAGCAATTAAAAGCAGAAGACTTTATTGACCTGATTTGAACTTCTAAAAAAATCTATCACAAAACATACCTTCCCTTGCTTTGTTAGTAGAATATACTTGCAAAATGCCTCAACACTATAAATCCATCAAGCTAATCCTCGGCGATCAACTCAACGAAAAGCACCCTTGGTTTGATGAACTTGATAACAAAGTGCTTTTTGTCTTAATGGAAGTTCGCAGCGAGACGGATTATGTGAAACACCATATCCAGAAGATCGTTGCCATTTTTGATGCTATGCGTAGGTTTGCCGATCTATTGAAGGAAAAAGGTCACCAAGTAAAGTATTTCAAAATTAATGATAGCGACAATCAGCAATCTTTTGCGAAAAATTTGGAAGTTCTTGCAAAGCAATTTAATGTTCAAGAAATCCATTACCAACTTCCAGACGAGTATCGTGTTGATGAAGAATTAAATTCATTATCAAACACCATTGGGTTACCTGTTTTTGCCAGTGATTCGTATCATTTCCTAACAAAACGTGAAGAACTTAAAAGCTTTTTCGAAGGCAAGAAAACATTTTTGATGGAGACCTTTTACCGCAAAATGCGTGTAAAACATCAAATACTAGTCGATTCTGCAAATCAGCCGATTGGTGGAAAATGGAATTTTGATCAAGATAATCGAAAGAAAATCCCTAAGAATCATCATATCTTAACAACTCAACTCAAAACGAAAGATTGTTCTGAGGTTTATGATGACATTCTGAAATCTGGAGTTCAAACCATTGGAAACATTATCCCAACTCAATTTCATTGGACTACGACTCGCGTGGAAGCTCTCGAATTATTGGAACAATTTGTTTCCATTTCTCTTCCACTTTTCGGAACGCTGCAAGATGCGATGACAGAAAAGCATTGGTATTTGTATCATTCACGACTATCATTTGCTATGAATGTAAAATTCATTAGTCCATTGGAAGTTATTCGTCGGGTTGAAAAAGCTTATTACGATGAGCCCGAGCGCTATGAATTGAATCAAATTGAAGGGTTTATTCGTCAAATCTTGGGCTGGCGTGAATACATGCGAGGTATTTATTGGGCTAAAATGCCGGAGTATGCTTCTTTGAATTTTTTCAACCACGAACGAAAGTTGCCCAATTGGTTTTGGACGGGAAACACAAAAATGAATTGCATGAAGCATGCTATTTCACAGTCACTTGAACACGCTTATGCACATCATATTCAACGATTAATGATTATAGGCAATTTTGCATTACTTGCAGGTATTCATCCAGATGAAGTTGATAACTGGTATTTGGGTATCTACATTGACGCTTTTGAATGGGTGGAAATTACCAATACACGTGGTATGAGTCAATTTGCAGATGGAGGAATTGTTGGGTCGAAACCATACGTAAGTTCTGCAGCATATATTCATAAAATGAGTGATTATTGCGGAAACTGTCATTATTCACACGATAAAAAAGTAGGTGAAAACGCCTGTCCGTTCAATTCACTCTATTGGAATTTTTTCGACCAACATGCAGAAAAACTCAATTCAAACCCAAGATTAGGTATGATGTTGAATGTTTGGAAGAAAATGAACCCGGAAGACCAATCGGCAATATTGATGCAAGCTTCATTCTATCTTGAACAAATAGAAATGTTATGAAGAAAATAGGTATCGTTTTATTTACTAGCGACTTACGTATTCACGACAACAAAACACTTTTAGAGGCAATCAAAGAAAATGATGAAATAATTCCATTGTTTTGTTGGGATGAGGCATACATGAACCGTCAACAATTTGGCTTTAACAGAATGGGGAATATTCGTCGCGCATTTCTTCAAAAAGTGTTGGAGGATTTATATCAAAATTTAAAGTCACTCGGTGGATATTTATTGGTAAAAAAAGGAAATCAAAACGAAGTAATTCAGGAGATTTTGAGTCGTTATTCCATTTTCAAAGTGTATACCAAAAAGCAGGTTGGTATCGAAGAAAAAAGGGAAAATGAGCGTTTGAAAAAAATGCTTTTGACCAAAGGAGTAGATTTCGAAGAATACAGTACAAGCACAATGTATCATCCTTCCGACTTGCCATTTTCAATGTCATCGATTCCTGAAGTTTTCACGAAGTTTCGAAAAATTGTTGAGAAAGAGTCGAATGTTAGATATCCTATGTTGGCCCCTAAATCTGTTAGTTGCCCCATTATTTCAAGTGATTTACAAGAATTGAATAAGCTAAATTATACCCTTGAATTGGATAATCGAATTGCACTTCCGATATTGGGAGGAGAATCATTGGCACTGCAACATTTGAATGCATACCTCTTTGAAAAACAACACATATTACATTATAAAGAATCAAGAAACAATCTTTTAGGATGTGATTTTTCCTCGAAACTTTCGCAGTGGTTGGCATTGGGCTGTTTGTCCCCGAAGTATGTATGCCAAGAGGTGCAACGTTTTGAACAAGAAGTGACAGCGAATGATTCTACCTATTGGTTAATCTTTGAATTAATCTGGCGAGATTTCTTTCGTTTTTCATTTAAGAAACATCCTTTACAATATTTTCAATTGCACGGTATTTTAGGTAAATCTGATCGAAAATCAGCGCGAAATCAACAACTGATTGATTCATGGGTAAATGGAAAAACGCCAAATTCATTCGTGAATGCGGCCATGAATGAACTGAAAGCTACAGGTTGGACGTCCAATCGAATGCGACAAATTGTAGCGAGTTATTTCATTTATGATTTGGAACAAGATTGGCGCATTGGCGCGGCCTATTTCGAATCGCAACTCATTGACTATGACGTTTCATCTAATTGGGGAAACTGGGCCTATATCGCAGGCGTTGGTAACGACCCTCGAGCAGGAAGAAAATTCAATACCGAAAAGCAAGAAGAGCAATATGATAAAAATAAGTTGTTCCAACTACTTTGGTCAGAAAAAAGCAAGTAATATCTTTATCACAAAATAGAATTTCCTATCCAAAGAAATTATGAAATATGAAAGTGTGAGTTTGTCCTGTCTATCACTCTTTTAGCTCTTTTTGTTTTGTTAATAAATATTTTTAATTTTGTTCGCAATTTGCACCTTTTTTATTTTCTAATTAATTTGACATTAGAAATTGGTTTTCAATTTTAATTACTCTTATGAAACAAGTCAAAACAAAAATCGTTACAAACAAGTATGAATTTAATTGGCGATTCCTTTGACTATTAAAAAATAATTAAACACATATGAAATTAATATACTTTTTATCGTTTACACTGTTTAATGCGATGATTTTGTACGGACAGACTTCTGGTGATTTCAGGTCCAAACAAACCGGTCTTTGGAGTGCCTCATCAACTTGGGAGACATTCAACGGCACGAGTTGGATCAATGCAACAAGTTCACCAACCTCCGCCAGCGGAGTAATTTCCGTTTTAAATTCTCATGTTATTACGATTAATGCATCTGTTTCTGTTGATCAAACAATCATTATGGACGGCGGTAAGGTCATTTTAAGTGGAGGTACATTAACAATTAACAATGGACTTGGCGATGACTTTCTAATTTCAGGAACTTACGAAAGAACCTCTCCGACAACTTCGATGACTTTAAACGGAGGCCCTGTCGTAATTTGCTCAAATACAGGTATCTACATTCACAACTCTACGGGTTCAACAATACCAAACATTACTTGGCAAGATGGATCTCTTTTTAATATAAAAAACAGCGTTACCTCAAACCTGAATCAATCGTTTTGGAATGTGCTTATTGAAGGAGGCGCAGCTACATCTTTGAGTAGTGATAATACAAGTAGAACGATGACTGTTAGAAACAAATTCGAACAAACCGGAGGCGGATTTTATTTGAAAAATGGTGGAACCACTGGGGGTACACATACGTTAGATGTTAATGGAAGTCTAGTTCATTCAGGAGGACTTTTTGGGTGGAATGGCATTAACAATCAAGGTGAAACCATAACCAATATTTATGTTGGTGGTGATTACACTATTTCTGATAATGCCTCTTGGGGAGGTTTTGTTAGTTTAAATAATTGTTTGGCGGGTATTTTTTTTGATGGTAATAACGAACAAACGTTTTCAACCATTTTGGAGCATAATGGAGCTGTGAGCCGGCGCTTTTACATAAAAACGGGTCATGTTGGTGTTCATGAAATTTACAATGGTACAATCCAACAGTTTTCAATCAGTGGAACTTGTTCTGTTACGCCGCCCACTGGTTTTTCACCTTGGCCTACAGCAGGTAATACATTAAAATCTTTCACAATTAATAATTCTTCAGGACTGCCTTTTCAGTTACAACACTCAAGAAATATAGATCAAAATTTTTACCGAACAAATGGTTCAATTGAACTTTTAAATAATTCGGTGATTTCTTATAATGTAGGGGCTTCATTGCATTACAATGGTTCCGCCGCAATTACCACCGAAAACCCTGAGTTCCCAATTGCAAATGGCCCAACTAATTTGGTTGTTAATAATGTAGCAGGCGTTACTCTTCATGCAGACAGAACATTACTTGGCAACCTTGAGTTTGTTCAAGGTATTTTGAATACAGGATCATGTAATAGTTCAACAAACAACATAATGTTAATTTTAGGTTCAAGTTCAACCGTTGTAAACGCAGGCCAAGGAAAGTTTGTAAATGGGATTCTGCGTAAAATAGGAAATACCGCATTTACATTCACCATTGGTGGCGGTGGGTATTATGCCCCGATTTCTATTTCTGCTCCGTCTAATTCAGCTGACCACTTCACGGCATGCTACGTGAATGGTGACGCAAACATTCAAGGATTCAATAGAAATTCTCGTGAAGCAGGACTCGGAACCATATCACCATGCGAATATTGGAATATCAATAGGACCAACGGTAATTCAAATGTAACTGTCACACTAGGATGGGATGATCAAAGAGGGTGCTCCCTTTTAAATACCCTTAGTCAACTAAATGTTGCCAGGTGGAATGGAACGATTTGGGAGAACAGAGGGAATAACTCACAACAAGGCATAGTTTCAAGTGGATTCGTTACTTCAACTGTTAATAATAACTTTGGCTCATTCGCTATATCAACTAAATCAATAGATTTGTATGCCTCTGCAGTATGGATTGAAGATTGTTTGACTCCAGGAAACGGTCAATTTTTCAATACTTCTGGAACGGGGATCGATTTAATAAATCAAGATCAAAACAACACGTTTGAACAAGACTTTGGAATTCATCAACAAAATTCAAACTCATTGGTTTTAAGAGGTGCTGAGATTAAAACATATAAAAATAATTCATCGAATGTTTGTTCGCCACGATTAAATTACAGGGTTTTTGAATCCAATGCTACACCAGGTAATTTTATTCCATTACCATTGTCATTTTTCAGTGATTGCAATGGTACTAATTTTGTAAATGGTGGAGGTCCATGTGTTCAAGGACA
>JBIIVA010000160.1:0-5726 GCA_044339705.1 Crocinitomicaceae bacterium | reverse complement strand
AACCAAACGCGATAAAGATGTATGGTAGAATTCCTCCAGCTAACATCCCAACCATTTTTTTATCGCTCGCCACATTGTTGTAATTTGTTTTAAAAGGAATTATTTTTTGGCCATTTACTTTCAAGTCAATGTAGCGTTGCTCTTGCGCTTTGGTTTCAATTATACTCATATAGGTCTCAGCTCGTTCCTTTCGGCCCATTTCGGAAGCGTCAAAATACCAATTGACTTCAGTTGGAACCATTGATTTTAAAGTCAAATTGAAGTCTTTTTTTGTTTGAATACCAAGTTGGATTGAGTCGCTTTCAAGGGCCTTGAAAAGCTGCATTGAATCTTTGAAGAAAATGATTTTCTTTTTACCCATTTCGCTAGGGATTTCATTCAGTTCTTGGACTAAATAATGATTTTTGTCTCCAATTATTCCGATTTTCAATAATTCAGATGAGGCATTTTTTTCAAATGAGGAAGAGATGCTAACAAAAAGATTAAGTGTAATTGGAAATATTAGAATTGGAATAATTAACATGGTAATCAATGTTCTTCGGTCCCGAAGTGTATCCAAAAGTTCTTTCTTGAAAATGTGAAATATCATACCAATTAATTTATGATTGAACGATTCGAATGAATTCGGCTGTCAAATTATTTTCAACCATTTGATTTCTAAAATCACTCATGCTTCCTTGGTGTTTAATCTTACCTTGATGAATGATTGCCAAATCGTCACATAATAAGTCAACTTCACTCATGATGTGGCTCGAAAAAATGACTGTTTTATTTTGTTCTTTGCAATTGCGAATCAGTTTGATGATGTTTTCTGAAGTAATTACATCCAATCCGCTGGTCGGTTCATCAAAAATTACAACTTCTGGATCATGAATCATCGTTCTACAAATGGACACCTTTTGCTTCATGCCTGTGCTCAGTTTGCCAATGCGTTTATTTAAGAAATCATGCATGTTGAGCAAATCGAAAAGATACTTTTTTCGTTCATCTTTTTGTTGGTTTGAAACACCATAAAATTTTGCGAAATAATCGACAAGTTCAATTGGAGTTAGTCTCGCATACAATCCCGTTGAGCCTGTTAAAAATCCGATTCTTTTTCGAACTTCTTCAGGGTATTTAATTGCGTCGATTCCGGCAATTTCTATTTTTCCAGAGGTTGGTGTATAGATCGTTGCTAACATGCGAAGCGTTGTCGTTTTTCCCGCGCCATTGGGACCAAGCAAACTGAAGATTTCTCCAGGTTTACAAGTAAAACTTACGTTTTCAACCGCTTTTGCGATCTTAAGATCCGTATTTAACTCTTTTTGTTGTTTTTTAGATAACGGGAATTCTTTGCAAAGATTTAAAACTTCTATCATAACTTAGATTTCAAAGTTCGTTCCTCTGGTTTAATGGCATTATTTCTATTTGCCAATTGACCGCAAGCCGCATCAATGTCTTTTCCGCGACTTCGTCTTACATTCACAATCAAATTTTTAGATTCCAAAAAGTTAGCAAATTCATCCACTTTTCTTGCCTCAGCTTGCTGAAATTCACCATTTTCTATGGGGTTGTACTCAATGATATTAATTTTACACGGAACACATTTGGCAAATTGCGCAAGTTCCCTGGCATCGTCCATTGAATCATTGAAATCCTTGAAAATGATGTATTCAAATGTTACGCGTGAATTGGTTTTTTCGTGAAAATAACGAAGTGATTCTGCAAGTTCTACAAGGTTGTTCGTTTCGTTGATTTCCATGATTTTATTACGTTTCTCGTCATTGGCGGCGTGAAGAGAAAGTGCTAGATTGAACTTGACTTTATCATCCCCAAGTTTACGAATCATTTTTGCAATTCCTGCAGTTGAAATCGTAATCCGCCGCGGCGACATACCTAATCCAGTTTCGGAGCAAATATAATGAATCGAGTTTAAAACGTTTTTGTAATTGAGTAGGGGCTCTCCCATTCCCATGTAAACAATATTGGTTAGAGGTGTTTCGTATCGAGTTTCAGCTTGTTTTTTTAGGTAGACAACCTGATCATATATTTCTCCGGATGTTAAATTTCTTAAAAGTTTCAGTCGTCCCGTAGCGCAGAATGTGCAGGCCAAACTGCATCCCACTTGGGAAGAAATACATGCAGTCATCCGAGAACTAGTTGGGATTAAAACCCCTTCCATTATTTTGTTATCATCAACCGAAAAAGCACATTTAATTGTTTTATCCTTCGATATTTGTTGATCTTTGAGCGTAATGCAATCGATGAAAAAGGTTTCCTTGAGTTTCTCGCGAAGTTCTTTTCCCAAACTCGTCATTTCATCGAACGACTTGGCACTTTTTTTCCAAAGCCATTCATAAACTTGTTTAGCCCGAAATGATTTTTCGTTGAGACTTGTGAAATGATCTAGTAATTCATCCAGGGATAAATTCCGTATGTTGATTTTCCCTTCCAAAATGAAAATTAACGGGTCATTACCGGCATTACCAGCATGAGGATATCCTCATCTACATTGGGATTGTTTGATGGGGCAAGAAGTCCGGCTCTACTGGGTTCGCTCATCGATAATTTCACTTCAGGTGTATCTAAATTATTGAGCATTTCAACGAGAAAACGAGAATTAAATCCAATTTCCATATCGTCACCGTCATAGTAACATGTTAATCGTTCGCTTGCTTCATTTGCAAAATCAATATCCTCTGCAAATAATGAAAGTTCAGACCCAGCTAATTTTAGTTTGATTTGATGGGTTGTTTTATTCGAGAAAATTGCTACTCGTTTGATTGAACCTAAAAACTGTAATCTATCAATGGTCAATACGTTTGGATTCTCCTTTGGTATTACTGCTTCGTAATTTGGGTATTTTCCGTCAATCAAGCGACAAACAATTACGATATCATTGAAGGTAAAAATGGCATTTGAATCATTGTATTCCAATAGAATTTCTTCGTCACCTCGAATATTCGATTTTAATAGGTTCAGCGGTTTTTTTGGCAAAATAAAAGCCGAACTACCATCAGCCGAGGCATCTGTTCTTTTATAGCGAACTAACTTGTGAGCATCTGTGGCAACGAATGTGATGTCTTCAGGTGAAAAGTGACAATAAACCCCACTCATTACTGGTCGAAGATCATCATTGCCGGTTGCAAAAAGGGTCTTATTGATGGCTTTCGATAAGATATCTCCTGAAATTTTAATTGAACTTTTATTTTCAATATTTGGAAGTTTTGGAAATTCATCACCATCGGAACCCGGAGTCTTTAATTTACCATTGTCGTAGGCCATTTCAATTAGAAAATTCTCTTTTACCAAAAACGTACAGGGTTGTTCAGGAAGGTTTTTCAACATATCCAAAATCATCTTGGCAGGAACTGCTATTTTTCCATTTTCTTCCGATTGAACTTCCAAGGTTGTAGTCATCGTTGTTTCCAAGTCAGAGGCAGAAACTTTTAGTTGTCCGTTTTCAATTTCGAAAAGGAAATTATCCAAAATAGGGAGGTTATTGCTTGTATTCAAGACTCCCGAAATACTTTGAAGGTGCCGTAATAAAGTGTTACTGGAAACAATGAAATTCATAAAAATTCTATTTGATACAAAAATAATAAATCAAACAAGAAATGAGCACGAAATCAAGCTGGAAAAAGACATTTTTTCAGAATTCGTTCTAGAAATTTTCAGAATTCGTTCTAGAAAGAAGCTAAACTGTTAGATTCTCCCGTAAAAATACTTTTAGTGCTTCTCTTCTCAGGATTTTTTCAGACATTGCCCTGTAAAAGAATTCGCTCCCAACCAATTTACTATACTCATTCTCCGGGATGTCAATGATATAAATCAATTGTTGAAGTTTTTTAGTCGGTAAATTCTGAATAATGGCCAAAATCCCTTCCTCCAAGGAATCTCGGTTACTAAATTGCGATAGATAAATTTCCAGATTGCAGCGTCCAAAGTCTTTTTCAATTTGCGAAATTGTTTTGGTTACAAAATCTTGGTTTTTTAGCTGAGTATTTAAATTCAATTGATTCATTGTCATTTATTCTGTGTGAAATTACGAATAGTTAGCTTAGATTTGCGTTAAAATCTCACAATTGAAGAGACCATTTGATTTACTTTTTTCAGTGATAATATTGTTGCTATTCTTTCCATTTGGAATCATCATCGCCATTCTAATTGGTTTTGGATCACAAGGTGGTGTTTTTTACAGGCAGCAACGGATTGGTTTGAATGGAAAACCATTTTATTTATTGAAATTCAGATCCATGCGTATTAACGCTGATAAAAAAGGAAAATTAACTGTAGGAATGAGGGATTCGAGAATCACAAATATCGGATACTTCATTCGTAAATATAAGTTGGATGAATTTCCACAGTTTATTAATGTCTTGAAAGGAGAAATGAGCATTGTTGGTCCTCGTCCTGAAGTACCTGAATATGTTGATTTATATACTGAAGAACAACTCAATATATTGAAGGTTAAACCAGGAATCACAGACTATGCGTCTTTAGAATATTTCACAGAAAATGAATTGCTTGCAAGATCGGAAAATCCTGAAAAAACGTACATCCAAGAAATTATGCCTGCAAAAATTAAATTGAACGAAAAGTACTTGAAAAATCCGGTTTTGAGTGAGGATATAAAAATTATTTCGTTGACTTTCCTTAAAATGCTTGATATTAAAAGATAACTATAAACTCAGTATTTTAAATTCGGTTCTTCTATTTAGTTGCCTGCCTTCATCTGTATCATTAGTGGCAATTGGTTTTTCTTCGCCATAACCTTTTGATACAAGTCGTTCTGCGGTAATTCCTTTACCGATAAGATAATCTACAACTGATTTAGCCCTATTTTCTGATAGTTTAAAATTATAGTCGTTAGTGCCTTTTGAATCCGTATGACTCGAAATTTCAATTTTCAAATTCGGCATATCAACTAATAATTTCAAGAGGCGCTCAAGTTCGTTTGTTGATTCCGGACGGAGCGTTGCTTTATCGAAATCATAAAAAATATTCTTTAAGACAATCGTACTTCCAACTTGGATTTTTTTCAAGGCGATGTCTTTGATGATGGTTTGAAAAGCAGCACTATCGGCGACATTAAAGTTTTCAGAATGAAAAAGGTAGCCTTCTTTTTTTACAGCAATACCATAATTTTTACCAGACGGCAAGGAGGTCAAATATTTCCCTGTGAAACTATTTGAATTGAATGTATACATTAACTTATTCTGGTCGTTATCAATTATTTCAATGACAGCGTCCAATGGTTTTTGTGTTAATTCGTCTGAAATGACTCCTTTCAAAATAGTTAATCGCGGAAGTGGATCTGGTTTGGTTTCTAGGGGTTTAACGACTGGTTCTTCTTTTTGTTTAACGACTGTTTCAGCAGCAATTTCATCTTTCTTAGCTTCAATCGGTTTTTCTTTCTTTTCCTCTGTAATAAAACGAATCATATATATATATCTCTACCCCCATAACCGTTTGAGTTTACTGAGGTGTAATAGCCATGTTTCCCATCGGCACTAACAACGTAAAACACATCGTCGTCTGTTGTATTTACGGGATAACCAATATTTTCTGGGGGTGACCATTTTTTTGTTTTTTCATCAAAAGTTGTTTTGAAAATATCGTAACCTCCCATACTATTATGACCTTGAGAGCTATAATAGAGTGTTTTACCATCTGGGTGCATAAACACTCCTTCTTCACCATATTCGGTGTTAACGGTAGCCCCTAAATTTTCTGCTTTGCCCCAA
>JBIIVA010000025.1:0-20309 GCA_044339705.1 Crocinitomicaceae bacterium | reverse complement strand
GTTTAATTCTTTACAAAGTTCCCAGTGGCCATTTTACCATTCGAATTAACACGGTAAATGTACATTCCTGAATTCAATTCAGCGATATCAATTTTCTTTGAATTTAAAGTTTTAACTATTTTACCGTCCAGAGTAGAAATAGTAACTTCAACTTCTTCCCCATCAACTATAATGTTCAAAACATCGTTTGCAGGGTTAGGATAAACCTTAGTAACTAAGTCAAGATCATTCACTGCTGCCGAATTATAAACTGAAATGTCATCCAAGATGATGTAGTTTTCATCTGTACAATTGTGATGACGGAACCACAACATTGCAGAATCTTTTCCTGCTGCTAACGCTGTGATATCGAAAGTGAATCTGTACAGTGAATCTCCGCCAGGTAATATAGCGCTATAAACTGGAGCAGTAAGTGCCGCACCTACAGCCGCTTGAGTAACTCCATCTGAAACATAAACAGAAAGAAACTCTTCGTACCATCCACTTGCTGTCGTCTCTGGAGAACCTATTGCAAAGGATAATGCAATATTACTCGATACATTAGACAAATCGATGGGTGGAGAAATTAAAAAGTTGTCAGGAGTTAAAGGTCCTGCTTGAACCCAAGACTGAGATAAAGCAACAGGTCCCTGATCTGCGAATGCTTGAGTTGTGTAAATTCCCCAATTCAATGTGTCCGAATCAAATGACTGAAGTGCCCACGCACCCGGCTCATCCCAATTTTCAGAGAAATATTGAGCTTGAGATAATCCACATGCAAAAAGCATGGATAAAGAAAATAAAAGTTTTTTCATAATATTAATTTAAAGTTAACAATGCAAAATTAAGTTAAATTTTTGAAGAATAAACATAACCAAAAAAATCAATTTCTATTTCTGTAAAAATCAATGTTAATGCATGCTTCAAGTTTTTTTACATCCGGATATAATTCCAAAAAACTTGTGATTTTTTCGATTTCCTTTTTTGGGTTTTGAATTAACTCTTTGTAAACAACCTCAATGAATGGAATATTATTCATAAACAAATACTGAAGTGTTTTTTTGACGTGTAAATCATAAATAGCCATGAATTTTTCTCTATTGGAAGACTGATCCTTTTCGAGCATTTTTTCTTGGGACTTAAGTATTTCATTCATATCTCGCCTCATGAAAACAACTTTGTAGCGATATGACAAATCAATATATTGTGTCAATGGTGCCACAATCTTCACGACTTTTCCTTGACAATCCTTTAAAAATTGATTATTTTTTACGATGCCCTTTACTGCCTCAAGCTCATAATAACCTTTCGGATTGTTGATATCACTTTTTCGCAGATCATCTGTCATAATTTCCAAAGGAACTTTCTCCAAAATCTGCATCATTAAAGAAGTTCCTGATCTTGGTAAACCGGTAACAATAATTATTTCTGACATATGCGAACTTTCAAGCTCAAAGAAACTAAAATTGTTTCAAAACGATGTTATTTCGATAAAGTTCGATAATTCCTTTGTTTTCTAATTGCTTCAAAAGTCGAGAAATCACAACACGTGATGTATTTAAATCATCTGCTATTTGCTGATGCGTATGATGAATTTCCAATGTGCCTAATAATTTTACTTGATCATTCAAGTATTTTAATAGTCGTTCGTCCAGTCTTAAAAAGGCAATCGCGTCAACCGTTTCCATTATTTCTGTCAAACGTGTATGATAACTTGACAAGATGTATTCCCTCCAACTTTTGAATTTATCCATCCAATACTCCATCATTTGTGAAGGGAACATAAACATGACGGAGGATTCCATGGAAGTTGCCTTAATTTGACTGCTTGATTTTGTTGCACAACATTGAAGTGTCATTGCACAAGTATCCCCGCATTCAATATAATAAAGTAGTAGCTCATTGCCTTCATTATCCTCTCGGGAAATTTTAATAGAACCTGAAATTAGGATTGGTATCATTTTTAAGTCATCGCCGACTCTCACAATTACCTCATCAGCAATTGTTTCACGAAAACGAGCCACCTCAGACATCTCGTCAATTAATTCGGGTTCCAAAATGTAACCCAGTGCTTCTTCAATCAAAATCTTTTTATCCTCTTTGCTTAACATAGTTCTTATCGAAATGAATGAAAAAGTTGACCCAAATTATTTTTGACAAAGCAAAAAGATAAGGACCTAAGAGGATGGAAAAGAAAACAACAAGACCAATTTGTGTCCATACTGAAACGTTATCGAAAAACCAATTGCACGAAGCCCAAATCGTAACGAATAAAGCTACACCCAATGCGTACGAAACGTACATGGCTCCATAATAAAAACCAGGTTCCGGGGCATAATTCAAGTCGCACACATCACATTTATCTCTCACATCCCCTACTCTTTTCAAATCATATGGATGAGAAACCAAAAACTGTCCTTCATGACACCTCGGACATTTGAATTTCACAATGCTGTATATTTTCGAATCTTTCATGTTTTTTTTGACAAAGTTACTTTTTTGAAAAGGATTAGAATGTGACGAAAGTCACTTTTCTAAAGCTTATTATTTTGTCAGAATTTATGCCATTTAGTCACATGCATATTCTCTTAAAAAAGCTATTTTGTCATTTTTAATTTCTTGAATTTTGGTGGCATACAAATTGACGCCAGCGAAATGTTTTAAATTGAAAAATTCAACAAAATGGGAAAAATAATAGGAATCGATTTAGGAACCACGAATTCATGTGTTTCCGTAATGGAAGGAAATGAACCAGTGGTTATCACAAACTCTGAAGGTAAAAGAACAACTCCTTCGGTAGTTGCATTCATTGATGGAGGTGAACGTAAAGTTGGAGATCCTGCAAAACGTCAGGCAATTACCAACCCAACAAAAACGATTTACTCGATCAAAAGATTCATGGGAACTAGCTTCGATGAATCCAAAAAGGAGGTTGAACGCGTTCCATACGAAGTAGTAAAAGGAGACAACAATACGCCGCGCGTTAAGATTGACGACAGACTTTACACGCCTCAAGAAATTTCGGCAATGATTCTTCAAAAAATGAAGAAAACAGCTGAAGATTACCTTGGTCAAGAAGTAACTGAAGCTGTAGTTACTGTTCCTGCATACTTTAACGATGCGCAACGCCAAGCTACAAAGGAGGCAGGTGAAATTGCCGGACTAACCATCAAAAGAATCATCAACGAACCTACCGCAGCTGCTTTGGCCTATGGATTAGATAAAAAAGGTGTTGATCAAAAAATCGTTGTTTTCGACTTCGGTGGCGGAACTCATGACGTTTCAGTTCTTGAACTAGGTGACGGCGTTTTTGAGGTTCTTTCTACTGATGGAGACACACACTTAGGTGGAGACGACGTTGATGATGCCATCATTAATTGGTTGGCTCAAGAATTTAAAAATGATGAAGGAATTGATTTACGTCAAGACCCAATGGCACTTCAACGATTAAAAGAAGCTGCTGAAAAAGCAAAAATAGAGCTTTCATCTACAACTTCTTCTGAAATCAACTTACCTTACATCATGCCAGTAAATGGAATTCCAAAACACTTGGTTCGAACGTTGCAGCGTTCAAAATTCGAGCAGTTGATTTCTGAAATCGTTGAAAGAACAATCGCTCCTTGTCGTTCAGCTTTGAAAAATGCAGGACTTTCACCAAGCGATATCAACGAAGTAATTTTAGTTGGAGGCTCAACACGTATTCCAATTATTCAAGAAGCAGTTGAGCGTTTCTTTGGAAAAGCTCCTTCAAAAGGTGTTAACCCAGATGAAGTAGTTGCCGTTGGCGCTGCCATTCAGGGTGGTGTTTTGACAGGAGAAGTGAAAGATGTATTGCTTCTAGATGTCATTCCACTTTCATTAGGCATCGAAACAATGGGAGGTGTTTTCACAAAATTAATCGATGCAAATACAACTATTCCAACGAAAAAATCGGAAACGTTCTCTACAGCATCTGATAATCAACCAAGCGTGGACATTCATGTATTGCAAGGTGAACGCTCAATGGCTTCAGACAACAAAACGTTGGGTCGTTTCCAATTGTCAGACATTCCACCAGCTCCACGAGGTGTGCCACAAATTGAGGTGACGTTTGACATCGATGCAAACGGAATTATGAATATCTCTGCAAAAGACAAAGGAACAGGTAAGCAACAGTCCATAAAAATTGAAGCTTCATCCGGTCTTTCAGACGAAGAAATCCAACGAATGAAAGCAGAAGCGGAAGCAAATGCAGAGGCAGATAAAAAGAAACGTGAAGAAATAGAATTAATCAACAAAGCGGATTCTACAATTTTCCAAACTGAAAGACAATTGAAAGAATACGGAGACAAAATCCCTGCCGATAAAAAACAACCGATTGAAGATGCCTTGGCAGAATTGAAAAAGGAGTTCGATTCTCGAAACATTGAAAATCTTCAACCTGCAATGGATAAATTAAATAATTTATTCCAAGCTGCTTCTCAGGATATGTACAACGCGGCTAACGCTCAAGGAGCTGAAAATGCCAGCGGCTCAGATCAAAGTCAAGGTGGTGGAAGCGCTGAAGATGAAGTGACAGACGTTGATTTTGAAGAGGTGAAAGACAAGTAACAGAAAAAAAGTTACAAAATATCGAAAGACACTTGTATTTTTGCAAGTGTCTTTTTGTTTTCATGCTTTACACTAAAAAAATTCATCATCCGAAAAGTAATCAGTGGGTTGTCTTCATTCATGGAGCCGGCGGAAGTTCAGCAATCTGGCATAAGCAAATAAAACCTTTCTCAAACTTGTACAATATCCTTTTGATAGATTTAAGAGGGCATGGCAAATCGAAACTAAAGAGCGAAAAAACAGATTACTCATTCGAAGTCATTGCAAAGGATGTAGTTGAAGCATTGAAAAAACACGAAATTAAAGATGCCCATTTGATAGGAGTTTCCATGGGGTCAATAGTCATAAAACAGATTTACAATACCAGTCCGGAATTAGTTAAATCTATGATTTTCGCAGGAGCTGTTACAAAACTGAACATAAAGTCTCGTTTTTTATTACGCCTCGGTCGTGTTTTAAATCGCTTCCTTCCTTACATGACGCTTTATCGATTATTTGCCCGTATCATGATGCCAAAAAAAAATCATGAGCAATCGCGAAAAATGTTTATTCAAGAGGCCAAGAAATTAATGGACAAAGAATTCAAACGTTGGTTCAAACTAACGGCAAGATTGACCGCTTACCTACATCTTCTTGAAAACAAACATTACAACATTCCGCAATTGTACATCATGGGAAGTGAAGATCACTTATTTTTGAACCCCGTTTTGGAACTAACAAGAGGAAGCAAATATTCCACCGTATCCATTGTGGAAAACTGCGGACATGTTGTCAATATTGAAAATCCGGAAAGCTTTAATGCCCTTTCGATTGAATTCATTGAAAAAATCAAAGATTAATAACATCTTCCAATAATTTTTGGTTCTTAGCACTGAAAAAATTATGTCCACAAGGTATTTCCTTAACAATTTTAGGTTTCCCGAGACGTTGCGCAAAAGCGTAAGCTTGTTTTGGACGAATCACCTGGTCGTAAGAACCCATAATTATTTGAAAATTTCCTCGAAATTCTGATAAAATTTCTTTCAATCTATTTTCATTCGGTTGGAGTTCCCGAAAACCTCTCCACGTGAGTGATGCTCTTTTAAAATTAGATTTATCCTGAGCAAAATTCTCAACAAAACTTGCTACCTTGGGTCTAACTAGACGCATTTTTTTTCCAACTTTTGTAAGGTAAATGAAACGATTTGGATGTTTCTCCATGTTTGTAAAAAGTTGTCTAGCCCATTTTTTTCGGGACATCCGATTGTAGAAACTATTGGAGTCCATTCCGTCGGGAGAAATTAAATTCATTGAGCAAATTCGACTGAAAAAATTTTCAAAAACAATGAGTGCGAACCTTCCTCCTTGTGAAAAAGCAACAACATCGAAATTCGAAATATTCTCTTTTTCGAGTATCGATTTAAAAAGCAAAATGAACTCCTCCCGAGTCAATGGATTCTTTTCTATTCGTTGTTCGGGAAAGAATGAACTACCGTGATGGAACAAGACGATTGAAATTATTTTACGATTTTCACGAATTAGAAACTCAAAATCATCAGGTGTTCTTCCATGACCATGAAAACAAATGACCACCTGCTCACCTTCTCCATATTTTCCATAAGCGAGTTTTAGATCACCATTACAAACGATACTTTCAGCTAACACAAATGATAAGTTATAAGTTTTTCAACGTGTAATCCAACATTAGTTGAAACAAATGATTTCGAGTGTTCCCTCCATAAATGCCGTGATTTTTATTCGGATAAATGAATAAGTCAAATTGCTTATTCGCATTAACAAGAGCTGAAACCATTTCCATCGTATTTTGATAATGCACGTTGTCATCCGCAGTACCATGAATCAAAAGGTATTTTCCTTTTATTTTGTTTACAAAATTGATTGGTGAATTGCGATCATAGCCATCTTCATTTTCTTTTGGTGTTCGCATAAAACGCTCAGTATAAATATTGTCATAGTACCTCCAATTGGTAACAGGTGCCACGGCAATTGCCATTTTAAAAACTTCAGCTCCTTTAGTAATTGCTAAAGATGCCATAAAACCACCATAACTCCATCCCATAATTCCGATGCGATTCGGATCAACATACGACAATTTTTGAAGTTCCTTTGCACTATTCATCACATCTTCGATTTCCAATTTACCAAGCTGCAAATAAGTTGACTTTTTGAAATCAGCACCTCGGTACATAGTTCCTCGAGGATCGACTGAAAAAACTATGTATCCTTTTTGAGCCAAAAGCTGGTGATACATATAATCCGATCCATCCCAGGAATCAAGAACTTCATTATGTCCCGGACCACCGTAAACCGTCATGTAAACTGGATATTTTTTAAATGGATCGAAGTTTGTAGGTTTAATCATCCAAGCGTTTAATTTTTCACCGTTGGCATCAATCGTCATCATTTCCTTTTTAGAGATTGGGTAAGACTTGATTTTATTCGCCAAACTTTCATTGGATTCCAACACTCTCACGACAGACCCATCATTTTTACACAAACTGTATACGGGAGGTTGATTGGAATTGGAATAGGTCAAAATGAAATATTTCATTCCCTTCAAAAATTCCGCTTCATTATAACCGGATTCTTTGGAAAGTTCTTTTTTGTCGGTTCCATCCAATTTAATTGAGTAAACCGATTTCTTCGTTGCGCCTGGCTCAGCTGAAGTATAATAAATAACATTGGTATTCTCATCTATTCCTAGAAAATCAATTACATCCCAATTTCCTTTGGTAATTTGGGTTGATGAACCATCAAATCCAAGTTTGTAAATATGATTAAACCCATCTTGCTCACTGGCACGAAGAATTGTTTTTCCATCTTTTAAAATTAGTAGGTTGTTATCGACATCAATATATGTCTTTGACTTTTCCTGATAAAATAATTTATAACTAGGCTTGGATGAGGTAAAATCATACAGGTGATAATTCAATTCACTTTGATGGCGATTCATTGTCTGTAAAATCAACTGATTTGCTGTCGATGACCAATTAAGCCGAGGAATGTACTCATAATTCAACAAAGGTAAGTTCGTGATTTTCCCAGATTTCAAATTCACAACATGAGCCGTCACTTTACTATTATCCTCACCTGCTTTTGGATATTTAAATTCATAATTATCAGGATAGAGCGGACCATATAATGCCATTGAAAATTCTTTCACTTCCTTCTCGTCGAAACGAAGAAAAGCAATCATTTTGCTATCCGGAGACCACCCATATACTTTGGTTATAGAAAATTCCTCTTCATATACCCAATCCGTTGTACCATTTATTACTTTATTTCTTTTTCCATCCTTTGTCAATTTTGTTACTTTGCCTGATTCGAGGTTTTTCACGAATAAATCATTGCCGTGAATGTACGAAATGGAATTTCCATCAGGCGAATATTCAGCCAACGTTTGCGGCTGATTTATCTCATCTAAAGGCTGAAGTTTTTTCGTTTTTAAATCAAAAAGGAAATAAAATGCTTGAAAACTTCTTCTGTAGATCGATTCCATCTTTGTTAGAAGAAGAATCTGGCTCTCATCTGAATTAAACTCATAGTCGTCATATGTGATTTGTTTACCCATGAAGGTCATCAACCTGCCGTCCATTAATAACTCACCTTTGTCGTTTGGATCAGAAATTTTATACTTGTAAATTGACAGATCATCTGTTGCACGAGTGTAATACTCGCCATCATTCATCGATTTAAATCCATCAATTCCTTTCGGATAGAATTCATAGTTTTTCCAAATTTTTTCGACTGTGATTTCCTGTGACCAAGCGAAACACTGAAATGCTAAAAATAATATTAAAACTGACCTCATTTTTTAATTTTGGAATCGAAGATAGTCAAACTATCTTTTAGATATTGAACCAACTGCCTTATTTTCTAATCAGGGCTGAACAAATAAATTTTATTCGGTTAATAATTTGATAATAATTTTCGTAAAAATTTACATTAAATTTGTAATCTGTTTTTGAATGATCTCCTTGAGGCTAGATTTGCTGAAACCATTTAAAAGCAGCAATGTTCAATAAAACAATTTCTAATTAAATAACTTCGCTATGAAAAGAATTTTATTCTCTTTTGTATCTTTTACGTCACTTTTTTTAAATGCTCAGGATTGTTCCAAAATCTTCATCTCTGAATATGTTGAAGGTTGGTCTAACAACAAAGCATTGGAAATATACAATCCAACATCAAGCCCTGTTGACTTAAGCCAATACTTTGTAGCGCGTTATTCGAATGGTTCGACAACTGCAACGGTTGCAAATTCTGTGCAACTTTCTGGTACGATTGCGCCCTATGATGTGTTTGTAGCTGTTTTGGATAAACAAGATCCGAATGGAACGGGACAAGAAGCGCCGATTTGGGACTCTCTTCAAGCAAGGGGAGATGGTTTTTTTAGCCCAGTTTATAATACAAGTAGTGCATTCTATTGGAATGGAAATGATGCAGTGATCTTGGCAAAAGGGACTTTACCTTCAGATCCTGCATTATTAATTAACCCTGCCAATGTTCCCAATTTTGCGATCATTGATATTTTCGGTAAAATCGGAGAAAATCCCGCCAACGAGACTGGATCTTCAGCTGGAAATGACGGAGCATGGTCAACTCAATTTCCTTATAGCACCGGACTTGGGGTTTTAGTTACTAAAGACCATAGCATGATTCGTAAACCCTCAATTAAAAAAGGTGTATCAGCGCAACCATCTTTCTTTGACCCACTTTTAGAATGGGATACTATTCCTGCGGTTGTTGTTCGTTTAGATGCAAACGGAGATACGCTTTTCGGCACAAGCGGCAATCCTATTTTGGATGGAAACTGGTTTTCTCTTGGTAAACATGACTGTGAATGTAATCCTGTAAGTGTTAAAGAAACTAAAGAAGATGTAATTAGTATCTATCCAAACCCAAGTGAAGGAGTATTTTACATCAAAAGCGAAGGAAACATTCAATCTGTTAGGATATTAAATGCTTTCGGTCAAACAGTTGGTAATTATTCCAATCTCAACAATAAAGTGCTTTATCAGGTTGATTTGTCCTCGGAAAGCGGTTTGTTTTTTTTACAGATAGCAAACAGCAAAGGGGAACGCACAATAAGAAAAGTAATCTTGAAATAAATTTTAATTATGAAAGGTCGGAGTTATTTCGACCTTTTTTATTTTTTTTGAATGAAACTCATATTTTCACTGCTACTTATTGTTCTTGGCTTCAACTCGATTGGTCAAACTGCCAAAATATCTGGTTTAATTACTGAAGAAAGCACAAAATCACCCGTAATTGACGCGAAAGTTTATTTATTGAAAGACAGCAAAGTCATCAAGAAAACATTATCTGATGTTTCGGGTAATTATATTTTTAACGAGGTTTCATTCGGGAAATATGACATTCAGGTAATAGCTCTTGGGTATGACACACTTGAAATTGAATTAAATATAAAATCAGCTTCTGTCAAGCAAAATATCATCTTAGGTGAAAACCGTGAGTTGGATGAAATTAAGGTTATTGGAAACCTAGTTACGGGGCAAAATGTACCTGTGGCTGTTACTAAAATTCCACTTCAAAAAATTACGGAAGAACTTGCTTCTCGAGATTTACCGATGCTATTGAATGGTACGGCAGGAGTTTATGCTACCCAGCAAGGTGGAGGTGATGGAGATGCCAGAATCAACGTTCGGGGATTTGACCAACGCAATGTGGGAGTTATGATTGATGGTGTCCCTGTAAACGACATGGAAAATGGGGCAGTATATTGGTCAAATTGGTTTGGTTTGGACGCAATTACATCTCAAATGCAAGTTCAACGAGGCCTGGGCGCTACAAAAATAGCAATGCCTTCAATCGGAGGAACAATCAATATCCTTACACAAGGAATTGGCAATAAAAAAGGTGGTTCCTTTAAACAAGAATACGGAACCGGTAATTTCCTACGATCCTCATTCTCTTATAATTCAGGAATGAGTCAAAAAGGTTGGGGATTTACTGTTTCAGCATCCTACAAACAAGCAGATGGTTGGGTTTATGGAACACCAAGTCAAGGATTCTTCGGTTATGCCAAGATTTCCAAAAAAATTAAATCGCACTTAGTTACCCTTTCCGCTTTTGCCGCTCCGCAGTGGCATGGGCAACGATCATTTAACCAAGCTATTCAATATTTCAATGCTGAAAAGGCACGAGAACTTGGCTTACCTATTGATTCAACCCAACAGTTTTTAGATATGGGTATCCGTTTTAATCAACATTGGGGTTATCGAACGAATGAAGATGGTGAACGTGAAATTTTTAATGAAAGAAGAAATTTCTACTCCAAACCACAAATAACATTAAAAGATTTTTGGAAAGTAAATAAAAAGCTTTCTATTTCGAATCTTGCCTACATGTCAATCGGACGAGGTGGTGGAACAAGCATTTTCAACTCAGGATCTCTGTTGCGTGACAGCTCAGGTTTAATTGATTGGGATAAAATTGAACAAGAAAATAAAGTTAGTTCTCTATTTGGGACTTCAAATGTCAATCCAATTTATCATCCTACTCAAATACAATCAAGTCAAATACTAATTGCAAGTATTAATAACCATTTTTGGGTAGGATACTTGGGGCAATTTAACTATGAATATTCAAAAAAACTAGAGTTTTCCGGTGGGATTGACTATCGTTATTATGAGGGTAGACACTATCAAAGAGTAGAAGATTTGTTGGGTGGAGATTATTATGTAGATAAATTAGACAAAAATGCCGCTAGCCCGATGAAACGCGTTGGTGATAAAGTCGCTAAGAACACTTTTAATGCCGATAGAGATGGAAATGTTCAGTGGTCCGGAGCTTTTGGTCAAATGGAATATAACGGTGAAAGAATTTCCACTTTTGTTAATATTTCTGGAATTTTAAATGGGTATCAAGGTATCGATTATTTCCAGAAAAGGAAATTAGAACTTGGAGATACCACACTTCACATCGGCTACAGTGAAGTTGGGACAAAATGGGTTCCGGATACAGTAGAGTACAATGGGAAAATTTACACAATCGATAGTCCCGGACTTGAATATCAGCGCACAGCCTGGAAGTATTTACCCGGATTTACCTTTAAATCTGGAATAAGTTACAAGGTAGATAAAAGCATTAATATTTACACTAATGTTGGTTATTTAAACCGAACCCCGATGTTTTCAAATGTCATAGATAACAATACCAACAAGTTTTTTGCAGAAATAGTAAATGAAAAAATTCTGGCAATTGAAGGTGGCGTGAATTACACTCTGAAAAATTTCGGAGTGAATATAAACGGATATGCCACAAATTGGAAAAACAAACCATTTCCTTACGGAGTTCTTGTTCCAGACCCTCAAGATCCAACAGAATTTATTCGTATCAACATCAATGGTATGGATGCGGTGCATTTGGGTGGTGAAATAGACGTCGCTTGGAATATTACAAAACAACTTAATCTGGAGGCTATGTTCTCCTATGGGGATTGGTTCTGGAATTCAACTAAAACAGTATTTATACCGCAATACGATTCATTAGAATTTAGTTTCGATGCCAGAGGAGTTAAAGTTGGGGATGCAGCTCAAACAGCAACTTCCATAACACTGCGCTATGAACCTATTAAAAACTTATATTTCAAGTTTCAAGCACAATATTTCGACCGCTATTACGCGAATTTCGACCCTTTCTCCCTACAGGGAAGCAATGGTGGAAGACAATCTTGGAAAATGCCGGGGTACTCGTTAATCAACATTTTCGCAGGGTATAAATATCCGTTCAAAACCTTTACTTTAGTTGGTAGTGGTTCAATTACGAATCTATTAAACACCGAATTTATTTCGGATGCTACAAATAACATGAATGGAAACTTTGATAATTTTGATGCACAATCAGCAGCAGTCATGTTTGGTGGAGGTTTCCGATTTAATGTGTCAATTGGAATACAATTTTAAAAAAACAACTATAAAACTTTAACTATGAAAAAATCCATTTTAACAGCTTTCATCACTATTGCTTCCATGGCCATAAATGCGCAAAGCATCTCAGATGCAAGAAATCTATCAATCGGCCAAACTGTTACAATCACGGGTGTGGCTACAAACGGATCTGAACTGGATAATGGAAACAGTAAGATAAGATATATACAAGATGGTACAGGAGCTCTTCCTGCCTTTGGAAGTAATTTAGGGACGATTCAACGTGGGGATTCAATTACTGCAACAGGAGTTCTTTTTGACTTCAATGGCCTATTGGAACTTTCGCCTACCAATAGTTTTATCAATCACGGAAATGGAACTTTACCTTCTCCATTATTAATTCCTATTACAAGCGTAAATGAGTCGATAGAAGCGCAATTAGTTAGAATTGATAATGTGACTTTTGTTCAAACTGGGAGTTTCGCAACTGGCAATAGTACCGTCCAGATCACAGATGGAACGAATACACTTGACGTCCGAATTAATGGTTCTACCAATATTGATGGAACTTCTATTCCAACTGGCCCGGTGAGCATTATTGCACTTGTTGGTCAGTTCAACGCCAACTATCAATTAATTCCAAGAAACACGAATGATATATTTCCATACGTAGCTCCTGCCAAAGAAATAAATGTAAAAATGGGAGGTATTACTGTATTGAATAATGGCACGTTTGTGGTTGGAAATGCAACATCAACAACAATGATAATTGAAAACTTTGGAACGCAAAACTTAACGATTTCGGGAGCGAATTTTACTGGAACAAACGCTACTGAATTTAGCACAACTCTGAATAACGTGACAATTGCCGGATCAGCGAATCAAACATTTACACTCAACTTTTCGCCTACGGGAACAGGGACGCGAACAGCTGTTTTAAGTATAACCAATGATGACAACGATGAAAATCCATACATCATTAATTTGTCAGCGGTTGGAACAGATAATTTAGCAACTGAACCTACATCAAATCCAACTGGATTAACTTTCCCTTTAATTAAAGCATATACCTTGGCTGGACAATATTCTGCAGTTAATAGTGCTGAAAAATATTTAGTTCTATGGAAAAACGGATCTGCAATGACAGGTGTTCCAGTTGACGGAACAACCTATAAGCGTGGAGATGTCGTGGAAGATGCTAAAGTTGCTTATGTTGGAAGTGGAACAGGTTTTACACCTCGTCATGTAATTGCTAACCAAAATTATTACTTTGCCGTTTATGCATTTAATGGTCCGGATGGTTATGAGAACTATCAAACAACCTCTCCGGCAACTGGCAACGTAACTAGCCAGGGAGCTCAACTTGGGAATTACTACAATGGTATTAATTCAAATAATACAAATTTTCTTTCCTCATTATCAGCCTTAATCAATCCGCACAACTTTGTTTCATACTTTAACTATAAAACAACAATGATGAGCCAATTCGAGGTACGGGATACGACTGGTGGGCAATCATACGTTGTTTGCGCATATTCTGGAGAACGAAAGGTTTTCAGTGATCCATTTGACTGGACTGCTACTGGATATTCTCGAGAACACACCTATTCACATTCCTGGATGCCGACATATCCTGCAGATGGGCCGCCAGAAAAACCAGAATACACCGATCAACATAACTTATATCCAACAAATTTGCAACAAGCCAACACACCAAGAAGTAATCTTCCAATGGATGAAATAACCGGATCGGTGGTATTTAACTATCTAGAAGGAAGTGTTGGTTATAACTCAAATAACCAAATGGTTTATGAACCAAGGAATATTCAAAAAGGAAATGCCGCTCGTGCAATCTTTTACATGGCCACATGCTATAACGGTCAATCTGGAAATAATTGGCAAATTCCTACAAATCAAAGCCAGGATATTCTGAAGCAATGGCATTTCAATGATTTACCTGATAATTACGAAATCGCCCGACATGAATATATCTATTCACTTCAAAACAATAGAAATCCATTTATTGACTCGACTGATTTTGTATGTCACGTAAATTTTTCGAATATGACCTACGATGCATGCAGTCAATCGGGATTGAAAGAACAATTAATGAATAACTTCTCCGTTTTTCCTGTTCCTTCTAACCATAAAGTTTATGCCCAAATCAATGGAATTAATCTAAATTCCTTTGAGATTATTGATATGCAAGGACGGGGAATCATTAAAAAGGATGATTTGAACTTACCAGTTCTAGAACTGAATGCAGATGAATTTAAATCGGGTGTTTACATTTTAAAAGTTGGAACAAAATATGGGGAAGTTCAAAGACAATTTGTAATTGAATGAAACTGAAATCAACACTCATTATCTTCGCAGGAGCAGGCCTAATCGCTTGCTCTTCGCGTTTAGCAATTAATTCGATTAACAATAAAGAACCTATTTTAAGTGAAATCAAGGCGGATGAGAAACTATCCAATGAAATTAAACCCTATAAAGATTCTCTAGATAAAAAAATGAATGAAGTTTTGGGTAAATCTGAAACTAATTTTATTGTTGCAAGACCTTCTTCAAACCTAATGAACTGGATGGCTGATGCTGTTTTTGTAAATCAAACGAGGAATGTGCGTTTAGCTCAACCATTGATTTGCCTTTTAAATACAGGTGGAATTCGTTCCTCCATTGGAAAAGGAGATGTGACACTCGGTGATATGTATAAAATTATGCCATTTGAAAACACGCTAGTTTGGGTTGAACTTCCTATTTCTGTTATTCCTGAAATTGAAGTGTATTTGAAAAAATCAGGAGGTGAACCAATATCCAATTGCAAGCTAATCAACGGTAAATTAGAAATCAACGGAATACGAGAAAACACGACTCATTTTTGGATTATAACCTCAGATTATCTAATGAACGGCGGAGATAAAATGGACTTTTTCAAAAAGAAAACAAGTGTAAATTCGACGGGAAAATTATTGCGAGATATTTTAATTGAAGAACTAAAAAATCAAGGAACGATGGTGGAAAATTTGGAATTAAGAATGTAGAATGCAGAATTTAGCTTATCAACATAACGTCTTATTGTCCTATTGTCTTATTGTCCTAAAATCCTAAATTTCCAAAATCAACAAAAAACGATAGAAAAAATGCAATGTTTATTAAAGAGAATAAATTAAAATTGAAACTTCTAAATTTCATTTTCGCACTGACAATTCTTAGTTCTTTCGCACTTGGACAAAATGGTTTACAAGTTATTCGTGGAAATATTACCGACAAACAATCACAGCAAATTTTAATTGGAGTTAAGGTCTGCGTCCTTGAATCCAACCCACTAAATTGTGTTCAATCGGACTCCAAAGGAAATTATAGAATTCAAAAATTGAAACCAGGACGATATGATCTGAAATTTTACTTTTTGGGGTACAAAGAGGTTACCATCCCGAACATTATAGTATCGTCGGGAAAAGAAACGATTTTGGACATTTCGATGGAAGAAAGTGTCAACAATATGAAGGAAATTAAAATTACACCGAAAAGAAAAGAGCTAAACAACCCAATGACATCGGTTAGCGGAAGATCCTTCTCCATGGAGGAAGTAAATCGTTATGCAGGTGGGCGCTCAGATCCGGCAAGATTAGCTGCAAATTTCGCTGGTGTAAGTTCTCCCGATGATTCACGAAATGATTTGGTCATTCGAGGAAATTCTCCAGTTGGAGTGCTTTGGCGCGTGGAAGGACTAAATATTCCAAATCCAAACCACTTTGCAACCATAGGAACGACGGGTGGACCGGTTTCAGCAATTAATACCAATCTTCTTCGGAACTCCGATTTCATGACATCGGCTTTTCCTTCAGAATATGGTAATGCAAATGCCGGTGTCTTTGATCTTGGTTTTCGCGATGGAAACACAGAAAAACGTGAAAACACCTTTCAATTTGGTTTAATCACCGGAATTGAATTGATGACAGAAGGTCCGATTAAAAAAGAAAATGGTTCATCCTATGTTTTTGCTTACCGTTATGGATTCCCGAGTATGGCAAAAAAACTTGGACTTCCAATTGGGACTTTCGCAACACCGTATTACCAAGATTTGTCCTTCAAAATAAATTCAGGTGAGACAAAACTGGGTCGTTTCACGCTTTTTGGAGTTGGAGCAGTGAGCCGAGTTAATTTCGAGCATGATAAAATCGATAGCACAGATTTGTTTGCCATTCCCAACCGCGATGGTTACTTCAACAGTCAAATTGGGCTTTTAGGGTTGAAACATGTTAAACGATTGAATTTCAAATCATTTATTAATACAGTTATTGGCATCAATTATGGAGGATCCAGTTATCTGCAGGACAGTATCAGCGTTGTGGACTCCTCCCCTGTTCGAACGATTGAAAATCTAACCAATCGACTCACGTATTCTTTGAATAGTTCCTACAATAATAAAATCAGTGCTCGTTTGTTTTTAAAAACTGGAGTTATAGCTGAAATTTTCAATGTGAAATTACTTTACAGAAGTCGGGAAAATCAAATTCAATGGTTGGACTATTGGAATACGAACAAAAATATGGCGCTACTGCAAACTTACTTTCACGCAAAATACAACTTTACGGATAACCTTACTTTAAATACCGGTATTCATGGTCAATATTTAAGCTTAAATCATTCATATTCAATCGAACCCCGTGTTGGTCTGAGATATAAATTGTTTAATTCAAGCTCACTCAATCTTGGTTATGGTCTCCACAGCCAAATGCAACCGATGGATTCGTACTTTTTTCAATCATTTGATTCGAACGGTAATGCCTTGCAAACAAACAAAAACATGGGATTCACGAGAAGTCATCACGCAGTGATTGGTTACGAATGGAAACCTTCAAAACTTTGGCTCATAAAAACAGAAATTTACTACCAATACCTATGGAATGTTCCGGTTCATAAATACCCAAGTAGTTATTCCATGCTAAATGCTGGCGCAAGTTATTACCCAAATAATCAAGTTGAATTGGTGAACGAAGGTACTGGGGAAAATTATGGGTTAGAATTAACAATTGAACGTTACTTCGGAAAAGGTTTTTACGGTATGGCTACAGGTTCCTTGTACGAATCAAAATATACAGGAAGCGATAAAATCGAACGAAATACGGCATTTAATGGGAAGTTCGTTTACAACGTTCTTATCGGAAAGGAAATCAAAGTTGGAAAGGACAAACAAAATGCTTTTACATTCGACATTAAGTTTACCCATGCCGGCGGAAGACATTATACACCAATTAATTTGGCACTTTCGCAACTAATCGATTTTCAAGTTCTCATGGGAGACGATTACGCATACACCAAACGCTATCCAGATTTTTTGCGCCTCGATGTCAAAGCTGGATTTACACTCAATTCTAAAAAATTCAAACTATCGCAATCCTGGGCTTTTGACATTAATAATGTGACGAATAACAAAAATATTTTTGCCGATCGCTACAACCCAACTACCAACAACATTAACACGGCTTATCAAATCGGATTCTTTCCAAACTTTGTTTATCGAATTCAGTTCTAAAGACATTTCCTTATTTTTATGCAAAAAATATCACGGATGCGAATTCTAATCTTGTTTCTATTTCCTATAATTTGTTTTTCACAAACAGACTCAATTTTCATTCGAAAAATATACGATGAAGCGCTTTTACGAGGCAAAGCCTACGAAGACTTAAGACAACTTTGCAAAGACATTGGGCCAAGACTTTCAGGTTCTTCCGAAGCCCAAATGGCTGTAGAATGGAGTGAACAAAAAATGAAATCATACGGCTTTGACAAAGTCTATCTTCAAGAAATTAAAGTCCCTCACTGGGAACGAGGCACGAAAGAAACGGCATGGTTACGATCTAAAAAAGGAGAATTAACCAAATTGCATCTTTTAGCCTTAGGTGGTTCAATTGGCACAAATGGAATATTAACAGGAGAAGTTGTTGAATTCAAAACACTGGAAGAATTAAAAGCTGCAAAGCGAAGCCAAGTCGAAGGAAAGATTGTGTTTCTAAATCAACCAATGGATGCCGCTCAAATTCAAACATTTAAAGCTTACGGCCTTTGTTATGGTATTCGTGGAAATGGCGCTGTTGAGTCCGGTAAATTAGGAGCTAAAGCAGTTGTTATTCGTTCGTTGGGCTTACCTACCGACCAGCATCCGCACACTGGATCCATGCATTACGAAGAGAATGTCACAAAAATTCCAGCTGGTGCTTTATCAACACAAGATGCTGATCTTCTTTCTGAATCATTAAAAAATGGAAAAGTTGAATTAATCTTAGAGATGGACTGTCGTTCTTTTCCAGATGCAGTTTCTTACAATGTGATTGCCGATCTAACGGGCTCCAAATTCCCGAATGAAATCATTACGTTTGGAGGACATTTAGACTCCTGGGATGCTGGAGAAGGAGCGCATGATGATGGCGCAGGTGTAATTCATTGCCTGGAAGCTTTGCGGATCCTAAAAGAATTGAAATACAAACCTGAACATACGCTGCGTGTGGTATTCTTCATGAATGAGGAAAACGGAAACATGGGTGGGAAATCTTATGCAACCTGGGTAAAAGAAAAAGGTGAAAAACATATTGCTGCGTTGGAAAGTGACCGAGGTGGTTTCTCTCCAAGAGGTTTTGGTTGTGACGGCACTGATGCACACGTTAAATTTTTACAGTCGCTTGCCCCTAATTTTAAAAACTATGATTTACATACTTTTGAAAAAGGTTATGGAGGAGTAGACATTGGACCTTTGAAAGACTCATTTCCAGGGATTCCGTTGTTTGGTTTTATTCCCGACTCTCAGCGGTATTTTGACTTTCACCATGCGCCAAGCGATGTGTTTGAAAACGTGAACAAACGCGAATTGGAGTTGGGAGCAGCAGCTATTGCAAGTTTTGTATATCTGCTCGACAATAAGTTAAAATAAACTTCAATGGAACAATTCGACCGAAAAAAACATTGGGAAAATATTTACGAAACCAAAAGCCTAAACGAAGTTAGTTGGTATCAACCAACACCCGAAACTTCCCTTGAATTTATAATTGAAAATAAAATACCATATGATGCTAAAATCATTGATGTAGGAGGTGGTGATAGTTTTCTGGTAGATCATTTATTGGAATTACGATATTCAAATGTCTCTGTTTTGGATATTTCAGCAAAAGCAATCGAACGAGCAAAACAAAGACTTGGTGAAAAAGCATCAAAAGTCACATGGATTGTCTCAGATATTTGTGAATTCCAGACTGCAGAAAAATATGACTTCTGGCACGATCGAGCAGCATTTCATTTTTTGACCAAAGATTCGGAAATTCAAAATTATTTGGAGAAAGTAGCGCAATTTATTTCTGAAAAAGGGTTGTTGGTAATCGGAACCTTTTCTGAGACAGGGCCATTAAAATGCAGTGGAATTGAAATCAAGCAATATTCAATGTATGAATTAAAGAATTTATTTTCAGAAGATTTTGAATGTCTAAATTGCTTTAAAACAGATCACAAAACGCCTTTTGATACGATTCAAAGTTTTACTTTTTGTTTATTTCAGAAAGTCTCATAGGTCAAACAAGTAATTAAATTCTGACAAATTAGCCACATTATAATTCTTATATAAGTGTTGAATTAGTATCTTTTAGAAAAAGCAGAATTTATTTCCTTAAATCAAAAACATTTTTCACCAATTTATTCAAATGAATGCGCAAATCATTCATTATCTCATGGTGCAATTCAGCGAATGATTTTCTAATTGGTTTTTCTAGATAATAGTCATAAGCATTTGAAAAAGCACTTTCATGAATGAATTTCGAAAGCCTTATTTTTCCAAGTTCGAGAATTTCGGCAGGT
>JBIIVA010000024.1:0-20350 GCA_044339705.1 Crocinitomicaceae bacterium | reverse complement strand
GTCCTATTCTAAACACAACGATTACCAAATCAAGGCTAAAGAAACGAGGTTATTACTCGCTACTAGAAATTTACACTTTACTGAACCCATCAGTTTACGAACCGCCGTGTACGTGACCCGTACGCACTTTTTTCTTTAGATAAAAGTCGTGGTGTGAGAGGCGCATCCTGACGGTTACTCGTCAAGACCGTCTACTCGATTAGAGACCTTTCTCTTTTCTTAGAATATCTTCAATTTGAGTGTCAAGTGTCGGAATGATATTCTCCACAACTCCCCATACTGCCCAAAGGTCAACGCCTATGTAATCGTGGATCAATTTATCCCTCATGCCGGCGATCTTCTTCCATTCAATTTCTGAATACTTTGCACGGAAATCGTCGTTAAGCTTTTTTGTAGCCTCACCAATGATTTCAAAGTTTCTAATCACAGCATCTTGAATCAGATTATTCTTTAAAAAACCATCTTCATCAATTCCTTCAGTGTATTCTTTTATTCTGGATATGCATGCACTGATGTGCTCGATATAAATGATGGGATCTTTTTTCATACCAACCTAATCAGATCCGATTCAATATATGATTTAAGGGATGCGTTTACCGAGCGCAAAGTGATCAGGTCGACCTTAATTCCAAGCAATTCAGAAAGTTCTTGCTCCAAACCAATTAACTCAAGAAGATCAACCTTCATATCAAAGTCGATAAGGATATCAAGATCACTTTTTTCATTTTCTTCTCCACGCGCATAGGAACCAAATACACCAACAAGTATAGGCTTAACCCTTTGGGTAACAGTTTTAATTATATTTTCCTGTTCTGGAGTTATCATGACATAAAGATAAACTTTTTTCTAATTAGTTCAATGGACTCTAACTTATTTACAACCCCCCAACAATTTAGCTTAAGCTTAACAACTGTTTGTTCTCTTGGCCTCATCAATAAAATTTGAAAAATGGACATTCAACTCTATTTAATTTCGAGTTAATAATTGCTAACGCAGTACGATTCGTTCACAATTCTACATTTTGAATTTGTAATTTACCAAGCGAAGCCAACTTCTCCTCGCGAATAAATACTTCACGGATTGATTTTCTTACTGATTCAGTCCTTATTTAAACGGCATTTTTAATTAGGATATAAAAAGGATGAGTTAAAAACTGGACTTTGATAAATTATTTTCTAAGACCAAATTTTGAATCTAAAGATTAAACACAAATAAGGCATGAATAATGTTCATTAATGTTTTTTTCACGAGTTAAGTTGCCTGCTAAATTTGACACAAAATAAAATTAAATGGCAAAAAGCAATTTTGGGAAGGCCTTAGGTCGGGAATTAGGCAAAAATACAGGTAAACTTATCTCCAATAAATTATTTGGGAATGGGCATGCCACACCATACAGAGTTACTGGAAGGGCTCAAGCAGCTCAAATTAGAGCAAGCGCAGTTAACGCCCAAGCGGAAGCATTAAAAGCACAGGCGAATGCTCAATTAGAGGCTGAAAAAATGAGGCTAAAACACGAAAATAAGGCAAGAGAAATTTCTACCATAGGAGAAATTGCAAATGTTGAATTTTCTGAAAATCCAAAAGAGATATCTAACCAACTCAATCAAATAATTAGTTTATTAAATGCTCAAAAATCAAGAGAGGTTTTAAAAGCAGGAATAGAGAAAATTGATTTTGGAATTTTAACTCTATCGAGTCATGATTTAGCACAAGCGAATTATTTTGAAACGAAGCTAAAAAAACTAAAATTCAGATATAATTTCCCTTATTATTCATTATCTGGAGGAGTTATTTTACTCGGATTAGGCGCACTTTTTATGAATTTGCAGAAATCAGGGGGGGTATTTAATATGGGTATTGGATTTTTGCTTGTTGGTATGTACGCTACGTTATTTACACTAATTAAATTCTTTAATAAAGATTAATATGGAAGCATTTTATAGAAAATTCAAAGAAGAAGTTAATTTAGAAATGACTTTTGAAGAATTTCAAATTCTCATTCTGATTTATCCTGTTTTTCTTGTAGCGATAGCAGATGGGACGTTTGATAATGACGAGAAAGAATTTATCAAAGAAATTTTATTGAACTTCCTACGACCGTTATACAATGACGAAATCAATGACGAAGAATATGAGAATTTGGTTGAGAATTATTTAGCTGATTTGGAATTTTTAAATCAGAATAAAGCACAATACGAAGATGACTTTTTAAAGGCGCTTTCTTCTTTTGATTCAGAAATAAAAAATAGCATTTCGGAATTATTGAACGATGTTGCCAATGCTTCGGGAGGATTAAGCGAAGAAGAAAATCAAGTTATCGAAACTTTAAAAATTAAATACCTTAGCTAAAAATTTCAGCAAAGAAAATCTATTTGTTTTTAGTGGCCGGGTAGATTAATCAACAAGGGTTGTGAATTAATGGGCTCTATTTAAAACACCATTCTTCTATTGAAGGTATTTGTTGAGTTAGTGTGAAGAATTATAATTTGATCCAATTGTTCTAACAAATCTAACGTATACTTGGGAAAATTTAGAATTCCAATAATTTCTACCATCATCGAAACCTAGTCCATAAGCATAATCAGAATCTTCTTCATCCTCTGTACTACTCCAATAATTGACAGGTCCAAAATTACAAGATTCTATTTCACTAAATTGCTCGTAAATAAATCTCAATTCTTCCTTTGTTGGTAGTCTCCATCCCCTACCTTTCTTTTCAGCAGTTTTTGTTGCCTTATAACAATCCATTGGGTTTGATACATCCATTTTGGCAATCTCAAGAATTTCGCCTGTTGAAGGGTTCATTAATTTAATCATAATGGATTAATTCTTAATGAATAAAAACATTAAAAAAAGCTATCTCTTGTAAGAAAATTAACTACTTTGAATTTTTCTTTAGCAATTTTATTCGTTCCTTTAATCTTTCATTTTGTTCCTGCAATAATTTCTTTTTATTTGGACTTGCGCCTTTCATTTGTTGACGATTAATTTTTAATTGTCCCTCAAGTGAATCCCATGAATTTCCCATATTTTTCTTATAAGGTTACTAATTATATCTGACACAATTCGTTGATACTATGAATAACATTTGAGTAAAACTCAGATGTGTTATACTATCGAATTATTCTTATTTCCTAACAATGTAAATAAGTCTCCAAACTCCTATAACGAGGGAGATCATCCCGCTCCAAAAGTAAAAGGCAGATCCTAGTTCATTTCTTTTCACATAATCCTCAAATGAAAAAAACGTAAGGCTCTTGCTTTTAATCTCATAAATCGGAATTACATCTTGATTTTCTTCAATTTCTGCAGGTATTACCATGATTAATGTATCTCCCTGATGAATGCTTTTTTTAAAAAGCTCTTTCTTTTTATTGAACAAGAAGTTGTCTTCTATTTCAAATTTAGCGTTTTGATTTTTAAGTAAAAAAAAGTATTCATCGCTTCCATACTTCGATTTTGTGTCCTTGAATTTATAACTGCTAACAACTCCTGTAAAAGATTTCGTATTTTTTCGATTTAAGGAGGGTTTAGTAAAGTACAAATAAAACATGAAGATTCCCATCGGAATTCCCATAATCAAAAAACCAAAATTGCTTTTTTTCTTCTTCATCTAAAATAAACGGTTTAATAAAGTTCGTTCCTCAATTTTAATTCCAACAGCGGTTAAACGATTCACATTATTTTCAGGAAGACTTGATTTGAAATTTCCCGGAGCATCTATTATTTTCTGTTCATCACGTGTGATAACAACAATTTCATTTTCATCAAGAATTATTTTTACTGCCTCATGCGAAACATTACCTGTAATGATTAAATCCTGAAGTTTTTCCTTTGTAATTTTCAACGGAATCAAATGTTCAAAATAGAGATCGCTTATATTATTTTTTGATTTCCAAGCATTTTCTGAATAACGATAGTGCTTAGCCATTTTAGTAGTTCTTCGGTAAACCTTTTCACCTTTCAAATTAAACTGATGGTAGTTTCTTAATATTTTATCGAATGCATTTCCGCTATCCACATTTTTTAGATATTCTATTCCATTACTAAGAATATGTTGAACCAAATCAATGATGGTTTCGTGATAAGCCATACTTTCACTTTTTCTCATTTATATTTAATTGTCAAAATGTATATGATTTCTACAAAAGAACTAAATTACCTTCTTTTAAAACTGTACATTAATGTTCATTAATGCGTTAAAAAAATAACGATATTTGGTTTATGCCGAGGACAAAAAACGAATTGAAGCAAGAGACTCTGTCAAAGTTAAAAACGCAAATTCTTGAAAAATCAGGAATAAAGTTGACTCGACCTTCTGACTGCGACGGATTGTCACATCATGTTTGGCAAACGACAAATCATTTGATTAACCCAATCACTTTTAAACGTATTTATGGGTTCGTTATGTACCCTTTCAATCCCTCGTTTCAAACACTAAATATTCTGTCTCAATATCTAGGGTATAACGATTGGTTCGATTTCGAGCAAAAATCGATGAATTATAACCCAATCAGCGAGAATGAATTAAATATTTATCTTTCTTTTTTTGAATTTGATTCCATCAATAAAATTGAGGGACATGATGGCGGAATTCAATCAATTTCAAGAAAAATAGCTAAACGTTTTCAAGAAGATCCGGAAACATTTAAGAAAATAATTCCAAAACTTGCAAGGAATCAATTCGCCCATACATTTTTCATCGAGCATTTTCCCGATTACGATAATTTGGTAGAATACTATTACCTTCTTTTCGAGGAATACTTAAAAAACAATAAGACGATTGAAGGCCAGTTATACGGTAATTGTATGCTGTTTTTAAAAGCCCTTTGGACGAATAATACTTCAGATGTAAACGTGATTTTTGAAAAAATAGAGTCGACTATTCTACCTGACAACATACACCCCTATTTAATTGGAAGATTCTTTTCTTCTAAATTGTATTTCCATTTTTTCTTCGGAGACCAAAGTCAAACCAACCTAATTATTTCAGATTTTTTTGATCGTACAGAAAAGTTACCTGTTGATGGAAAACATTTTTGGGATTTCCCAGCAGCATATTATATCTTTTGTGAAGCATTGTTTTTAACAAAACAATATCAACGTTGTATTTCGTTAATTGAAGAAGCATTTTCAAAATTTCCGATTCGAACAGAGTTTATAAGAAAGGGTTATTATCGACAGTTGCAATTATTTTGTTATTTGTCAAAATGTAAATTTGGAAAAAATGCAATAGAAAACAAGTTCATATTAAAGATGAATCCAGATAATTATTACTTTATCTCAAAGAGACATTTTTCCGTATATTTCTATTGGGCAAAATATCTAAGTAATAAAAATATTGAAAATTTGAATAAAGCAAGGAAAATAGCTGATTTGAATAAGAATAAACTTTTAATCAATTTGTTAGCCTTAGAACTATAAATATAGACCGAAGTTAAAGTTCCTCAATAAAAATCATGGGTTAATAAAGAACATAATCTGAATAAATTCGGCAATTTATTTCTTGTATAATAGAAATTCTACATTTTGAATTCGTAATTAACCAAGCGAAGTCAACTTCTCCTCCAATAACGCAATCTTCGCCAAAGCATCTGCCTCTTTTTTGCGTTCAACGGCTACCACTTGCTCCGGAGCTCCGGCAACAAAACGTTCGTTTTTCAATTTTCCTTGCACGCTTTTCAAGAAACCTTTGGTGTAAGTCAATTCATCGTTAATTTTTTCCTTTTCAGCTTCTACGTCAATGGTATCGCCAAACGGAATGAAATACTCGCTTCCGTCCACGATGAATGAATTCGCATTGTTCACCTTTTCACTTACATATTCCATCAAGGAAAGATTACCCATTTTCACAATCACTGAGTCGAACGCTGTGTCCACGTCTTTGTTTTTGCGAACAAACAATTCCAGTTTTACTTTATTGGCGATGTTGTTATTCTTGCGAACGTTTCGAATGTTTGTAATGACTTCTTCTGCAATCGTAAACTTCGACAATACCGAAGAATTAACCGTTTTCACTTCCGGCCATTTCGCAATGATGATATCATCTCCTTCGGCTCTATTTCTAAGTTGCTGCCACAATTCTTCTGCTACGAAAGGCGTAAACGGATGCATCAATTTCAATAAATTCTCAAAGAAATCTTTCGTTGCTTCCAAAGTTTTTGAATCAATTGGTTGCTCGTATCCCGGTTTAATCATTTCCAAATACCACGAACAGAAATCATCCCAAACAAGCTTGTAAATGGCCATCAATGCTTCAGAAATTCGGAATTTATCAAACAAATCATTGATTTCTGCCAATACCGTTTGGAACCTATTTTCAAACCACTCAATCGCCATTACGGAAGATTTTGGTTGCTCCAATTCCCTTACTTCCCAAGCGGAAACCAAGCGATAGGCATTCCAAACTTTATTCGTGAAATTTCTTCCTTGCTCGCATTGCGAACTATCGAAAGGCAAATCGTTTCCTGCCGGTGATGAAATCAAAATTCCAACACGAACGCCGTCAGCACCATATTTTTCAATTAAATCAATCGGATCAGGTGAATTCCCTAGTGATTTTGACATTTTACGACCGAGCTTATCACGCACAATTCCCGTATAATAAACATTTTTAAATGGTAAATCACCCAAGTATTCGTAACCTGCAATAATCATTCGTGCCACCCAGAAAAACATAATTTCCGGCGCGGTAACTAAATCATTGGTTGGGTAATAATATTTGATTTCTTCGTTTCCTGGTCTTGTCAAACCATTGAAAACTGAAATCGGCCACAACCAACTTGAAAACCACGTATCCAAAACATCTTCATCTTGCTTCAAGTCATTCAACGAAATTTCTTTTCCGCCTTTTTCTTTTGCAAGTGATTGCGCTTCCTCGGCTGTTTTTGCAACTACGTAATCATTCGCTCCCGGTCCAAAATACCACGCAGGAATGCGATGTCCCCACCACAATTGACGTGAAATACACCAATCTTTGACATTTTCCATCCAATGACGGTAGGTGTTTTTGAATTTCTCCGGATGAAACTGAATGTTTCCATTCATTACATTGTTCAAAGCTGGTTGCGCCAACTCTTTCATGGAAACAAACCACTGTAAAGACAATTTAGGTTCAATCACTGCATTTGTTCGTTCTGAAAAACCAACTTTATTGATATGATCTTCCGTTTTTACCAAATATCCTTTATTGTCCAGCTCCTTCTCAATTTCTTTGCGAACTTCAAAACGATCTTTTCCTTCGTAATGCAATCCATGAGCGTTCAATGTTCCATTATCGTTAAACAAATCAATGGTGGCTAAATTGAACTTTTTTCCTAATTCATGGTCGTTGATGTCATGCGCGGGTGTCACTTTCAAACAACCTGTTCCGAATTCCATTTCAACGTATTCATCCGCAATGATTGGAACTTCTCTATTTGTAAGCGGAACAATTGCTGATTTTCCATGCAAATGTTTGTATCGAGGATCGTTTGGATTCACACAAATTGCTGTATCGCCCAAAATTGTTTCAGGGCGTGTAGTTGCGATTGTCAACCACTCATCATCTGTTCCTGCAATTTTATAACGCACGAAAAACAAGCGAGAATTAACTTCTTTATATAGAACTTCCTCATCAGAAACGGCTGTCAATGCTTCCGGATCCCAGTTCACCATCCGAACCCCACGGTAAATTTTTCCTTTTTTGAAAAGGTCAATAAACACATCAATTACGGAATCCGAGTATTCTGAATCCATGGTAAAATGTGTTCGTTCCCAATCACATGAAGCACCCAATTTTTTCAATTGTTCAAGGATAATTCCTCCGTGCTTGTCTTTCCATTCAAAAGCATGTTTTAGGAATTCATCACGTGTCAAGTCAGATTTTTTTATTCCTTCTTGGCGCAATTTCTGAACAACTTTGGCTTCTGTGGCAATGGATGCATGGTCAGTTCCCGGAACCCAGCACGCGTTTTTACCCAGCATGCGAGCACGACGAATTAATACATCTTGAATCGTGTTATTTAACATGTGTCCCATGTGTAAAACCCCAGTTACGTTGGGTGGTGGGATTACAATGGTGTATGGCTCACGTTCATCCGGCGTGGAATGAAAGTAATTTTTATTCAACCAATGTTGATACCAACGTTCTTCTGCTTTTCCGGGCTCGTATGTTTTTGGGATTTCCATGCTGTAATTTTGGTTTGCAAAGATAAAGAATTGAATTGGATCCCTTTTTCAAAAATAATTTAAAAAGAAAAAGCGCCACTAAGGACGCTTTTAAAAAAATCATTTCGAAAAATCAGTTTTTAACTGGCTCTTCTTTTTGTGGTAAAACCGTTCCACGAATTGTCAAAACGATTGGTTCTGAAATATCTGAAGTTACTGTAATTGTTTTTGTAAAAGGCCCAACGCGTTTTGTGTCATAAGAAACACTGATTTTGCTTTTCTTTCCCGGTTGAACCGGTTCAGTAGGTTTTTCAGCAGCTGTACAACCACAACTTGTTTGAACACCTTGTATTGTGGCCGGTTTTTTAGAATTGTTTTTAAACTCAAAAATAAATAAGTCCTTGGAATCATAAGGAATGGAATCTCGAACGATTTCGAGGGTGGTAAACTTTAAAGCTGGTTTAGCAGGTTTCTTCGGTTTTTCTGCATTTTGACCAAAAACTGCTCCCGCAAGAATAAAGGTCAAGGATAGAATGGAGTGTTTCATTTCTAATAATTTTATAAGCAATAGTAAAACTAATTTTTGAAACGAAGATTTATTTAACAGAAAATTAAGATTTTTCGAACTCATTTAAAACATCAATGATTGATGGATAGGTCTTTGATTTGATAATTAAAAATTCCTCACGAGTTGCCCATTTAATTTCTGTAATTCCCTCTTCCAATTGTGGATTAGAAATATCACTTCCAATGTAATCCAAAAAAAACCAATGCGTCTTTTTAAGAACAGACTTGTTCTTGAATTCATAGGTATGATAGGTATCAGTTAACTTTTTTCGAATGAATAAATCACCTATTAACCCGCATTCCTCCTTAATTTCTCGAATTGCAGTTTCTTCGGGATTTTCATTTTTTTCAATTTTTCCTTTTGGTATATCCCAAAATCCATTGCGCTTAATAAACAAGTATTTGTTTTCTTGTCGAACTATACCCCCGGCAGCTTCGATAAACGTAAAATCTCCAAAAAACGAAAACATTCCTTTTTTAGGAAGTTTAACGACACATTGGTTTTCTTTTTTTAATTTTTTAATTAGCGACAAGTAGTCTTTCGACGGTGAAAAATCAATTACAGGAATAGAACATAATTCAACATCTGTGAAATAAATTACCTTTTCTTCTAGGAAAACTTTATATTTTTGCACCATGATTCCAAACAAAGATAGTGCTTTCAAAATTGCTGAAATTCTTTTACAGGTTAAAGCAGTTAAATTGCAACCCAATAAACCTTTTACTTGGGCTTCAGGTTGGAAATCCCCAATTTATTGTGACAACCGTGTAACGCTATCTTACCCGGCGGCTAGAACTCATATTAGACAGGCTTTTGCAGAGTATATTGTTCAGAAATTTGGAAAACCTGATATTATAGCTGGTGTTGCAACAGGAGGAATTCCACAGGGTGTGTTAATTGCCCAAGAACTCGGTTTGCCTTTTATTTACGTTCGGAGTTCTGCGAAAGAACACGGAATGGGGAATTTAGTTGAGGGAGCCTATGAGCAAGGTCAAAGAGTTATTGTAGTTGAGGATTTAATTTCGACTGGTGGAAGTAGTTTAAAAGCTGTTGAATCCTTAAAAGAGTCAGGATTGGACGTGCGTGGTTTGGCTGCGATTTTCACTTATGGGTTCAAAGTGGCTCAGGATAGTTTCAAAAAAGCAAGCTGTCCTTTTATCACTTTGACGGATTATACTATTTTGATTGAACAAGCATTAAAATCGAATTACATCAATGAGAACGATTTAACACATCTTCAAAGTTGGCGTGAAAATCCGTCCGTTTGGATGCAAAAAACAGAATAATGGAGCTAAAAAGCAAGCAAGTTTCAGTAAAAGCGAGTAAAGAGGAAATAATTGCATTTCTTTCGAATTCAGAAAATCTTTGGTTGATTCTACCCCAAGATAAAATTTCTGATTTCAAGTCCACCCAGGACTCGTGTTCGTTCAAAGTTCAAGGTGGAATTACCATTTCGCTTATTCAGAATGGGCATGAAGAAAGCAAATTATTTCTCAGGTCAGGAGAAAAAACACCTTTTCCGTTCAATCTTACGGTGTATTTAACTGAAAATGGATTAATGACTGATGGTTATATTCATTTTGATGGTGAGGTAAATGTTTTTCTAAAAATGATGGTTGAAAAACCACTTTCTGCGTTGTTCAACTTTATGACGGAAAAATTAAAAAGTCATTTTGAGAGGTAACGTATCTCTTTGATTCCGTATTCTCTCGTTTCATTACCAACCTGCAACTGAAGAAACCCATTCGATTTCACACCAATAATCTCACCTTGAAAAGGTCCTTTAAGATCTTCGTATTTGCATAGTTCATTTCTCTGGTAAAGTATCGAATCATATTCAAATTTGATCAAGTCAATTTCTTCTTTACTTACCTGCTTGAAAAAATAATCCATTTGATCGCACAATTCTTGAAATACCAACTCTTTCGAAACTTCAATGTGAATCTCGTTGAACAAACTTGTTGCCTCTAGCCCACCAAAATGCTGTTGATTTACATTCAGACCAATTCCAATGATAGAACTTGAAATCAATTCACCCATAATTTGATTTTCGATTAGAATTCCTGCAATTTTTTTTCCGTTGACAAATATGTCGTTTGGCCATTTAACGTTCGCTTCGATGTTAAATTTTGCTAATGTTTTAACAAGACAAATACTTGTTTTCCAGGTTAATTCATGCTGTCTAGATACTGACAGATTGTCGGGATTAAAAATAAAAGATACGAGTATATTTTTACTCGGCTGAGAATACCAAGAATTTCCACGCTGCCCCTTACCGTATGATTGAGAATCTGCCAGAATTGCCGTTCCATTTTGACAAAGTTGGTCAGAAATCAACATGGCAGCATAATTGTTGGTAGAATTGACGTTAGATAAATGGATAATTTCTCTACCAAAAACTTTCATCGTTCAAATTGATTGTTTAATTAAAGAAGTCCAAAATTAAAATTTATCAACTAGATTTGTATAATAACAGCTATTTAATGCGTAAAACAAAGAAAATTACTGAATCCGAACTATTGTGTAATACAATTGTTGAAGGAATGCAGGAAAATAAAGCGAGAGATATTGTTGTGCTCGATTTGCGGAATCTATCAAGTGCGGTTTGCGATTTCTTCGTAATCTGTAGCGGTGAATCAAGCACTCAAGTCGACGGAATCAGTAATTCAGTGACGAGATATACGCGTAAAGTCATGAAAGAAAAACCTTGGCGCATCGAAGGAAAAAATAACAGTGAATGGATCTTATTGGATTACATAGATGTAGTTGCTCATATTTTTTACAAAGACGCTCGCTCATTTTATGATATTGAGGATTTGTGGGCCGATGCAAAGAGAAAAGATATTCCAAACTTACAGTAAACAAAATTATGTCAGATAATAAAAGAAAAAACCCATTTTCAATCTATTGGATCTACGCAATCCTTGGAGTTGCTCTTATAGCAGCCGAAATCTATTGGAATTCCGGGTCTCGTGCAGTCATCAACAAAAAATCAACTTTGATGGAATTGATTGACCAGAATGGGGTGAAAAATGTTAAGATAGTTAATCAATCTTATTGCGAATTTGAACTTACTTCCAAGGGAATTCAATTGGTTAATGAATCCAAGTCGGGGGAGTTAAGCGAAATGAAAAAAGTGATTAATCGAAGCACCAACAAGGGAAAGTCAGTCGTTTTTGAATTGGAAAATATTGGAAGTCATGCGAATTTTGAGAAAGCACTTGAAGATCATGGATATAGCAATTATGAGAACGTAACAAAAGTAAATTATTTAATCAATATCCTTAATTACATTTTACCATTCGCATTAATAATTGTAATATGGATTTTTGTAATGAGACGCATGTCTGGCGGAAGTGGCGGTGGCGGTGGTCAAATTTTCAACATCGGAAAATCGCGAGCTCAAGTTTATGAAAAAGGAAAAACAACGAATGTGACTTTTAAGGACGTTGCAGGACTTCAGGGAGCTAAGGAGGAAATCGTTGAAATTGTTGAGTTCTTAAAAAATCCAAATAAATACACTGAACTTGGTGCAAAGATACCGAAAGGAGCATTATTAGTTGGCCCCCCAGGAACAGGAAAAACTTTGTTGGCAAAGGCTGTGGCGGGTGAAGCTAAAGTCCCTTTTTTCTCTTTATCCGGTTCAGATTTCGTTGAGATGTTCGTTGGAGTCGGAGCTTCACGTGTGCGTGATCTATTCAGACAAGCAAAAGAAAAAGCCCCTTCAATCATTTTTATTGATGAAATTGATGCAATCGGGCGAGCAAGAGGTAAAAATAACGGGTTCAACTCAAATGATGAACGTGAGAATACCTTAAATCAATTGTTAACTGAAATGGATGGTTTTGGTACGAACTCGGGAGTAATTATTTTGGCTGCTACAAACCGTGCAGATGTATTAGACAGCGCATTGATGCGCGCCGGAAGATTCGATCGTCAGATTTATGTTGACATGCCTGATATTAATGAACGTAAAGAAATTTTCCAAGTTCACCTCAAGCCATTGAAACTAGAAAAAGACATTGATGTCGATTTTTTAGCAAAACAAACGCCAGGTTTTTCAGGTGCTGATATCGCTAATTTATGTAATGAAGCAGCTCTAATCGCAGCAAGAAAGGATAAAAAACAGGTTGAAAAACAAGATTTCTTGGATGCCGTTGACCGAATTGTTGGGGGGCTAGAGAAGAAAAACAAGATTATAACAAAAGACGAAAAGAAAGCAATTGCTTTTCACGAGGCTGGTCATGCCACAATCTCATGGTTGTTACAATATGCTCATCCACTGGTAAAAGTTACGATTGTGCCTCGCGGTCAATCTCTTGGAGCGGCTTGGTATTTGCCGGAAGAGCGAAGCATCACGACAACCGAACAAATTTTAGATCAAATGTGCTCTGCACTTGGTGGTCGGGCTGCAGAGGAGTTGATTTTCGGCAAAATCAGTACGGGAGCTTTGAGTGATTTAGAAAAAGTTACGAAGCAAGCCTATGCCATGGTATCCATATATGGTTTAAACAAACGTATTGGAAATATTTCTTTCTATGATTCGCAAGGACGCGATATGTTTACGAAACCTTATTCGGATGAAACGGCTCGCGTAATTGATGAAGAGGTAAGTAAACTAATTGAAAGTCAATATCAACGTGCAGTTGAAATATTAACAGAAAACAAAGACAAATTAACCGAATTGGCCTCCAAGCTATTGACTAATGAAGTTATATTTAAAGAAGATTTAGAGTTAATTTTCGGCAAAAGACCTTGGGATATTTCGGAAATTTCTCATCCATCAGAACCTGAACAAGTCATCGACGCGACCGTTTTGTCAGAGAAGAATGCTGAAAATAATCCGATTATCGTCGATGAAAATGAAATGACTAGTAAGGATGAACAAAATTCTACCTCAAAGAAGCAAATTGAGCAGAATACCGATGGCGATAAACCATCTTGAAACAAATGGTTCTCGTTTTAGATACCATTAATCAGTTCTTATTCGAAGAAATAAAAGCACTATTGCAAGTAGATGCAATACCATTTGTAGCAAAAAATAATGCGTCTTCCATGTTCAATAATTTTGGTAATTACGAAATATATGTAACTTCGGAGTTTGAAACGATTGCAAAAGAATTGATAAATAATGCCATTGGGTAATCTCGCAACAAGAAGCATCACCGGTTTGATTTTCGGTATGGTTGTTATCGGTTCCATTCTTTGGAATCCTTATGCGCAATCGGTGGTATTTTCAATTTTCATGGTTTTGGGATTGATTGAGTTCTACAGACTTTTTAAAAACAATGAAATCGTTCAGGTAAGTCATGAAATTGGAATATTCATTGGAATTTTTATATTCATGTTGTTGGTCGGAGTTAGTATGAATCTCCTTCCTTTGATTTCAATTACAGTTATTTTTCCGTTGTTTTTCACACTCATTTTGAATGAATTATGGAAGAAAAAGGAACACCCAGTCATTAATATTTCTGTTCTGGTTTTCGGGGTAATTTATATTGTTGTACCTTTCTATTTAACCATCGATTTGAACCTCAGAAGTACAACCTATCTTCCAACAGTGGCAGGTATGTATTTCTTAATTTGGACCAATGACTCTTTTGCATATTTCAGCGGAAGGTTATTCGGAAAAAGGAAATTGTTTGAAAGAATATCCCCCAAAAAAACATGGGAAGGGACAATTGGTGGTGTTCTTTTTACGTTGATTGTAGGATACATAATCGGTGCATTTATTAATAAAGGACAGGAATTGTTTTGGATTATATCGGCTATAATAATTGCGCCATGTGCTATTTATGGAGACTTACTGGAATCCTTATTTAAACGGAGTCTAAAAATCAAAGACTCCGGAAAAATATTACCAGGTCACGGAGGAATATTAGACCGCTTTGATGCTGTATTATTTACAATACCGTTTTTCTATTGTTGGTCAATCATTTATACATATTGGCAAAAATAAAGTCATGAAATTACATCGAGAAGGATATGGAATTATGGCCGGAACACTTGTGGCAGTTCTTGGTTTATCAGCGCTAAATTATTGGGCGTTCAGTAAATGTGATACAACCATTGTTTTCTGGTTAATAGAAGTGGTATTATTGACATTTCTAGTTTTAGTTGTTCAATTTTTCAGAGTTCCAAGGAGGGAATGTCCTTTTGATCAAAACGATATTGTTTGCCCCGCTGATGGAAAAGTGGTTGTCGTTGAGGAAGTTGAAGAAAATGAATATTTCAAGGATAAACGGATTCAAATTTCAATTTTCATGTCACCCTTGAATGTGCATGCAAATTTCTTTCCAATTAGTGGAGAAACAACTTACGTTAAATACCATCCTGGTCTATTCTTGGTTGCTTGGCATCCGAAGAGTAGTACCGACAATGAGCGCTCGACAATCGTAGTTAAACATGATAATGGAACTGAAATTTTATTTCGCCAAATTGCCGGTGCAGTTGCAAGAAGAATTTGCTATTATGCACAGGTTGGAAAAGCCGCCAAACAAGGTGGTGAATTCGGATTTATTAAGTTTGGTTCAAGAATTGATGTATTCTTACCACTTGATTCCAAAATAGATGTTAAAATAGGTGATATTGTAAAAGCGAAAACAACTAGACTGGCTCATTTTTAATTTTTTTAATAACTTTACTAAAAATCAAACACTATGAAAAAAGTATTTTTAGCGCTTGCTCTAACCACGTTTGTTGGTTCAATGGCAACTTCTTCTTACGCAGCTGTTAAAGGTGTGAAAATCGAGAAAAAAGACGATGACAAAAGAAAGAAGAAAAAGAAAAAATCAGGATGTTGTGCATCTAAACAAGAACAAGGAAAAGGATGTTGCTCAAAGAAAGCCGCAAACTAATTTCAATGAAACAAAAAACGTCGGAGAAAATCTCCGACGTTTTTTTATGCGTTAAACTATCAATCAACTGTAGATTGATTGATATTCTTTTTGATACTTAGCTAAAATTTTCTTTCGCTTGAACTTTAAAGTTGGCGTCAATTCATCCCCCTCAATTGTAAATTCTTTTGAAAGAAGGACGAATTTCTTAATCTGTTCCCAATTTCCGAAGCCTTGATTGAAGTTATTTACCTCTTCCTTAATTTGTTTGTAAACTTCTGAATTTGCGGAAATTTCCTCATTACTGGCATTTTCCAAATTTAATCCGTTTTTAGCGCCCCATTCCTTAATAAAAGCAAAACAAGGAACAATCATTGCTGCCGGGAATTTCTCGTTTTCACCAATTACAATTATTTGTTCGATGAAGCGAGACTCCTTGAATTTATTTTCCATGGCTTGCGGAGCAATATATTTTCCACCCGAAGTTTTAAAAATTTCTTTTTTACGATCCGTAATTTTTAGGAATTTGTTCTCTTGAAAAATGCCAATATCGCCCGTATGGAACCACCCCTCTTTATCGATTACATCATCAGTTGCCGTTTGATTGTTGTAATACCCCATCATCACATTGGGGCCTTTTACAAGAATTTCTCCATCTTCAGCAATCTGAACTTGAACACCATCAATCAATGTTCCTACCGTTCCAATTCGAATTCCTTGATCAAATGAATTAACAGAAACTACTGGAGATGTTTCTGTGAGTCCATATCCTTCCAAAATTGGAATATTAGCTGCAAGGAAAATTCGAGCGAGTCTCGGTTGAAGAGCGGCACTTCCCGAGGCAATTGCTCTTACGTTACCTCCTAATGCTAATTGCCATTTCGAAAAAATTAACTTTCGAGCAATAGCCAAACGGAATTTATACCAAGCTGATTTGCCAACAACATCAAACTCTTCTGCAAGTTGAACGGCCCAAAAGAAAAGTTTCCGCTTAACACCTGTTAATGTGTCTCCAGTGGCCATAATTTTATCAAATACTTTCTCAATCAACCTTGGTACGGCTGTAAATACATCTGGTTTAACCTCACGAATGTTATCTCCAATGGTATCCATAGATTCTGCAAAATGAATGGAGCAGCCGATATACATATAAAGATAGTGCAACATCCTTTCGTAAACATGGCAAACGGGAAGGAAAGTTAATACGTTGGAACTATTGTCTGCCGGTATTCTTGGTTTACAAGCCTCTAAATTGGATAATAAGTTATTATGCGAAAGCATTACCCCTTTAGGATTGCCTGTTGTACCAGATGTGTAGATAATTGTAACTAGATCGCTACGTTTTACTGCATCCATTCTTTTTTGAACTTCCGATTCAGGTGTTGAAGATGCCCCATCAAAAATATGTTTCCAATTCACGAAACCTTCAAGTTCATCGAATGTGAAAAAATGTTGTAAACTTGCTATTTCGCCTTTGATATTATTTATTTTAGTGGCTAGTTCAAGATTTGAGACGATACATATTTTAACTTGTGCGTCATTGAAAATAAATCGATAGTCAGCCTCAGATATATTTGGATAAACTGGAACCAAAATAGCACCAATTTGCTGAACACCAATATCTAAAATATTCCATTCAACACGATTTGAACTTGCAACGGCAATCTTGTCACCCGGTTGAATTCCTAGTGAAATTAACCCTTTAGAAACTTCCATTGCTCTGAAAATAAACTCACTTGTCGATAATGGCTCCCAAGTTCCATTTATCTTTGAAACAAACATCTTCGAAGATGGAAAGTTCTTTTGCTGCCAATAAGGAATATCAAATAAACGATCTGTGCTTATCATAATTTTTTAGTTTTAATCCTCTAAAATATAAAAAAGTATAACCAAAAGAGTTGAATTTTAAAATAATTGTTCAATTCGGTTATAAATTTCTTTTTAATGATTCAAATTATTTAAACCTTCGATGAATTTTTCAGCATAATTGTCCAATTCTGAGGCAACGGATCGAAAATCTGCTTTAACCTTTGCTGAATTTATTTTTGACAATGCATCATTGTAATAATTAACCGCTTCATCAATTAATTTCTCGCAAGAGTCAAACTTTTCAGGATTTATTTCTTGGATGTAAATGCACTCATCAATTACGTCAAATACCAATGAGTTAATATTTTTCTTTAAATTTCTTTTATTTGCCATTGTTTTGTTTTTAACAAAAGTAATTGTAATGATTGATTTTTTTTTATTTCAGCTAAAACATTTGATTAATTGCTTTTGAATATCATTTACCTCAACTGCCTCAAGTTTTGACATTTTACTTTATTTTCGAAGAAACAAATTGAAATTGAAGATAACAAATCCAATTATTTATTTTCTCTCTCTGTTTATAACATTTGTGTCTTGTGCAGTTGAAAACAATGAGTTCTCGAGTTTAAAAACAACTGAAATTGATGGTTTTTCAATACCGATTAGTTGGTTTAATGATCTAAAAGACGACTTCTCTTTCGCACATAAATGGGAGTATGCCGACGGCATAGCATTAAATGAATATCAGCAAATAATATGTTGGAAATGTCCACCAAGAGCTCAGAAATTGTTGGACAAAAGACAAAAAATTATTTCCGATTCTATACATGTCTTTTATCAACTTATCGATTCATCAAGACAATACTATTCTTTGGAATCTCGTTCAACCGTAACCAATTTAAAGGAAAATCATTTCATAGAAGTCAAAAAATATGGCGATTTCACCATGGAAGGATTCACAAAGTCAAAAGATACTTCAAATTGCAGTCTTTTTTTTCGAGTGAATAATGATTTCATTACATCTTGGATATATTTAAAAAATGAGTCCGGAATGAAAATTTATCAACTTATGGACGGAAAATTCTTTGCTGATAAAAGTGCTTTTGAGAAAGGAATTTTGAAAGCCAACTTCAGTTTTATCTACGAATCAGAAAATTCTTTTAAAGCGCTCTATTGGAGTGGAAAGATTTATTGTAAAATCAAAATTCACTAGTATGAGGTGTAGGGAATTAACTGAAATGGATCGATTGAAAATGAAACCATTAATAAATTGAAATTATTGGATTGCCATGGGCTTTCCGTTTTTATTAAAACAAATCTAGCACCTGGTTTTACGGACTGGAAAAAATACCTGAATTTAAAAAAATCAAAATTATAAGTCAAAAAAAAGGGGCTGCTCAGTGTTTTGAGACAGCCCCCTTCCAAATTTAGAGTGACAAACTCACTCCTACAAAACCGGAATTTCACTTGCCGGTTTCATAATCGTTATCTCCTTTTTTGGAAGAATAAGGTTTAAAATCCCATTTTCATATTTGGCTTTTATTTTGTCTTCCAAACAGTTTTCAGGCAACGAAAAAGAACGTTTGAATCCACTGTAGGAATATTCTCTGCGCGTGTAGTTTTTATCCTCATCCTCTTGTTCCTCCTCTTTTTCAGAACTGACATACAGCACGCCATTTTCAATTGCAACTTTAAAATCTTTGCGCTCCATTCCCGGAACAGCCAATTCAATTTTATACTCTTTCTCAGTTTCATTGATATTCGCAGATGGAATTCTACTCGAAAAATCAATCGAAAAAGGATCTGTTCCTAAGTCAAACAATCGAGGACTAAAAAATCGACTTGTGTCCAACATTTCGCTTGCCCATGTTGGCAACAGGCTTTCTTTTCTTTTTACTAATGACATAATTGAAATTTTTTGAATTAATAGCAACAAAGGTATTTCATGTGTAATGTATACCTTTTGTAAGTGAATATTGAACTTTTATAAGTTTATTCCATCAGTGAATCTGTTGCAAGGAAATAAATAAAAATGGATGTAAATCTTGCTTACCTTTGTCGCATGTCATTTAAACGCATTCAAATTAGTAAAGGAAAAGAACATTCCTTACTAAGAAAACATCCTTGGGTATTTTCTGGTGCAATTTATTCTGATGTTTCAAGTATCGAAGATGGCGAAGTTGTAGTTATTGAAAATCACAAAGGGCTCTTTTTGGCAGTTGGTCATTTTCAGCATGCAACCATTTCTGTTCGAGTATTATGTTTTGAATTTCAAGAGATTGATCAAACTTTTTTTGATGAAGCCATCGGAAATGCTGTTCAACTCCGATTGAATTTAGGATTGTTGAATGAAAACAATACTATTTTCAGAGTTTGTCATGGCGAAGGAGACAATCTTCCCGGATTAATCATTGATTTTTACAATGGTGTGGCCGTGATTCAATGTCATTCGATCGGAATGCATCATTCCATAAACCTAATCGCGAATGCCTTGAAAAATGCTTTTGGGGATAAATTGAAAGCCGTTTACTCAAAATCGTCCGATACCTTGCCCGAAAGAATTGAGCCAAAGGATGAATATCTCTTTGGGCAATGTGAAACACCTCATTTGGCAGTTGAAAATGGAGTCAACTACAAAATTGATTGGATTGCCGGTCAGAAAACGGGCTTTTTCATTGATCAGAGAGAAAACAGAGCACTCTTAGGCAAATATGCGTTCGGTAAAAAAGTATTGAACACTTTCTGTTATTCTGGTGGATTTAGTTTACAAGCCCTTAATCAAAATGCCAGTTTAGTGCATTCATTGGATAGCTCCAAAAAAGCGATTGAGTTGACTGAGGCCAATGTCGAAATCAATTCATTTTCGGGCAAACACGCTTCCATCATCGCCGATGCAATGGAATACATGAAAAATTTGAAGGAAGATTATGACATCATTGTTTTAGACCCGCCAGCATTTGCCAAACACAGAGATAAACGTCATCAAGCG